>DASWYX010000290.1:0-2612 GCA_036404755.1 Pseudoduganella sp. | reverse complement strand
ATGGTCTGGGTGGCGACTTTGTAGAAGCGCAGCGTCTCTTTGTAGACGAGGGTGCGGAAGCCGGTGGTGATCATGCGATTTCCGCTCCATCCATAATTTGCAGGAAGACGTCTTCCAGGTCGGCCTGCTGCAGCTGCATTTCGTCGATCGACGCGCCGCTTTCGCGCAGGCGCGCCAGGATTTTCTCCACTTCGGAGTATTCGTTGATGCGCAGGCTGTACTTGTTGCCTTCCGGCGGATGGCTGACCAGGTGGCTCAGGTCCTGCGGCAGCGGGCCGTTGGTCATGTGCACCACCAGCTGGGAGCCGGAAATGCGGCGGATCAGCTGCGACATCGTATCCAGCGCCACCACTTTGCCGCCGCGCAGCATGGCCACGCGCTTGCACATCGCTTGCGCTTCTTCCAGGTAGTGGGTGGTCAGCACCACGGTGTGGCCTTCGCGGTTCAGGCGCGAGATGAATTTCCACAGCGTCTGGCGCAGTTCCACGTCCACGCCGGCGGTCGGTTCGTCCAGCACGATGACGGGCGGCTTGTGCACCAGGGCCTGGGCCACCAGCACGCGGCGCTTCATGCCGCCGGACAGGGCGCGCATATTGGTGTCAGCCTTCTTCGTCAGGTCGAGGTTTTCCATGACCTCGTCGATCCACTGGTCGTTGTTGCCCAGGCCGAAGTAGCCGGACTGCAGACGCAGCGTTTCGCGCACCGTGAAGAAGGGGTCGAACACCAGTTCCTGCGGCACCACGCCCAGCTTGCGGCGCGCGGCGCGGAAGTCGCTGACCACGTCGTGGCCGTGGATCTTCACCGAGCCCGCATCGGCACGGATCAGGCCCGCGATGATGGAAATCAGGGTGGTCTTGCCGGCGCCGTTCGGCCCCAGCAGGCCGAAGAACTCGCCCTCCTCGATCGTCAGCGACACGCCGCCCAGTGCCTGGAGCGAGCTGTAGCGCTTCTCGACATTGCTGATTTGAATTGCTGTCATGCTTGGTTATTAAGTTTTGGGGTGCAACGTTGACCGTTGCCGTGGCGGCCCTGGAGGCCGGGGAAGCGGGCCCCGTGGCTCTGCGGCGACGGGAACAGTCAATTATATTGGAATTTTGGCTCGGCTACGCCGGGCCAGGGAAAAGCTGGCGGGGGGTGGGGGGCAGAGGTCAATGATGATGCAGGTCGGCCGGGGACTGGCCGGGCTGGCAATCGCCGGGCGGCGCGACCAGGTTGCAAACACCATAAAGCTGGGTGAGGCTGCGCAGCGAGGCCGGCAGGTTCTGCAAGGTGAGGCGTTTGCCGGACTGGGCAGCGGCGCGCTGCCAGGCCAGCATCACGGAAACGGCGGCGGAATCCACCGTCGCGACATTGCCCAGGTCGAACACGGTCTGGCCGGCGCGCAACGCGGCCAGGCCCTGCTCCAGCGCCTGGGTGGCATTGTCCACAGTCAGGGACTGCAGAGACAGCATCTTGTCGGCGACAGCGGTATCCATCTTACTTGTTAGCGGTCTTCAGCGGCTTGTTGGCCAGCGACTTGTTCTTGGCCTGCAGCGTCTTGATCAGGCCATCGACGCCGCCCTTGGTGATTTCGGTGTTGAAGGTGCCCTTGTAGGCTTCCACCAGCCACGCGCCCAGCACGTTGATGTCATAGATCTTCCAGCCGGTCGGCGACTTGGCCACGCGGTAGTTCAGCACCACCGGTTCACCGCGGGCCACGTTCACCTGCGAACGCACTTCCACTTCGGTATCGGCCGGGTCAGCGCGCAGCGGCTTGAAGTCGATGGTTTCATTCTTCACCTGGGACAGGGCGCCAGAGTAAGTGTAGATCAGCAGGGTGCGGAATTCCACGGCCAGCTGCTTCTGCTGTTCCGGGGTGGCTTCGCGCCAGTGGCGGCCTGCGGCCAGGGCGGTCATGCGCTGGAAGTCGACATACGGCAGGATCTTGGTTTCGACCAGGTCCATGATGCGCTTCTGGTTGCCGGCCTGGATTTCCTTGTCGTTCTTGGCGGTATCCAGCACTTCGCTGCTGATGCGCTTGATCAGGGCGTCCGGCGCCTCATTGGCTACCGGTGCGGCGGCCGCGTTCTGGGCATAAGCCGTGGCCGGGACGACGAAAGCGCCGGCGGCGCTGGCCGCGATGGCGAGGGCGATTACGGTTTTGATCAATTTCATATTTTCGTACCTATGTTGGTTGTACGGCAATCACAGGCTGTCTTTGCTCGCAGCCGGTGCCGGCATTATAGCCTGACCTGCCGGCTCATCCGCGCTCGCCTGTTCGGCGCCCGGCTTGGCCGGCGCTGCATCATCCTGTGCCGGTTTTTCCGACTTACCGCGCGGGCCGTCTTCGCCGTCATACACCTGGTGCTGGCGGCGCTGCAGATAACCGTCGCGAATAAATTCGTAGCGGTCCAACGCGGCATCCTCGAGCAGGGTTGACGCGTCCAGCAAGGCGGCGCGCTGGTCCACCACGCGCAGCACGGTGCCGGTGTTGCGTACGTGCACCGGATCCTTGTACTGCCACGGGTCAGCCGCGATATCCACCGGCAACACTACAGCGTCGCGCACAGTGGACGGGCCCAGCAGCGGCAGCACGACATACGGGCCGGACGGCATGCCGTAATAGCCCAGGG
>DASWYX010000289.1:0-5556 GCA_036404755.1 Pseudoduganella sp. | reverse complement strand
CGCCGCAAGATCAATGCGGGCGAAGTGATGTTCATCGACCAGCACCTTTCCGAAACCGCCGAGCAGTTGCGCAGCGGCGGCCTTGCGCCGATCGACGTGGCAGTGATCGAGGCCGCGGCCATTACCGAAACCGGCGCCATCGTGCCGACCATGTCGGTCGGGAACAGCGCGAGTTTCGCCAGCCAGGCCACGCAGGTCATCGTCGAACTGAATCTGTCCGCGCCGCTGGCGCTGGAAGGCTTGCACGACATCTATTTACCGACCGCCCGCCCGCGCCGCGAGCCGATCCCGCTGCTTGAATCCGGCGACCGCATTGGCAGCACCGCCATCCAGGTCGACCCCTCGCGCATCGCCGCCATCGTCATCACCGAGCATATGGACAGCCCGTCCAACGCCGGCGCGCCTGATGCGGAAACGGATGCCATCGCCCGCCATGTGATCGCCTTCCTCGAAGGCGAGGTGCAAGCCGGGCGCCTGACGGAAGAACTCCTGCCGCTGCAGGCTGGCATCGGCACCATCGCCAATGCCGTGCTGCATGGGCTGACGAAATCGTCCTTCCGCAACCTGACCATGTTCTCTGAAGTGCTGCAGGACAGCGCCATCGAGCTGCTCGACTCCGGCCAGCTCGCGCTGGCTTCCGCGTCCTCGATCACGCTGTCGGCGCCGGTGCACGAACGCTTCCTGCGCGACATCGAGCGTTATCGCGAGAAGATTGTGCTGCGTCCACAGGAAATCAGCAATCATCCGGAGGTCGTACGCCGACTTGGCATCATTGCACTGAATACGGCGCTGGAATTCGACTTGTACGGCAATGTGAACTCGACGCACGTGGGCGGCACGCGGATGATGAACGGCATCGGCGGCTCGGGCGACTTCGCGCGCAACGGCCACCTGTCCATCTTCGTCAGCAAGTCCGTGGCGAAGGATGGGGCGATTTCCAGCGTGGTGCCGATGGTTGCGCACGTAGACCACACCGAGCACGATGTGGACATCCTGGTAACGGAGTGGGGACTGGCCGACCTGCGCGGACTGGCGCCACGCGAACGCGCGCCGCTGATCATCGAAAATTGCGCGCACCCGGACTATCGGCCGCAACTGCGAGCCTACTTTGAAGAGGCCTTGCTTCGCGGCGGACATACACCGCACGTATTGGAAAAGGCGCTGTCCTGGCACAGCCGCTACGACGAGCTGAAAACCATGCGCGTCTGAACCTCACTCAGTGGAATAACCGGCGCGCCGCTTAATAGCAGCGGATGCCGGGCCGCAGCAATAGCTGGAAAACCGCGAGCAGGCCGAGTACCGCCGCCAGCGGCCATCCAATCGAGGTGACCAGGGCGCCGCGGCCAGCCGATTTTCTATCGGCGCGCCAGGCGCCCGCCTGTATCCAGGCGAGGCCGGGCACCGTCACGACCAGCGGCACCATCACCACCTCAATCCACTCGCGCGGGATGCGGAACAGGGCGATCGCAGGCAGCGCGAGCAGGGCCGGCAACGTGGCCGTCCTGAACGCGGGACCCGTCACCCGACGGAGAAGCAGGCCGCCCAGCCAGAGCGCAGCGAGGGGAATCAACGCAAGCGCAAGCAGCCCGGCGATTGTCCTGCCGGCCGCGCCGAGACCGAAATAGCCCATGGCCATGCCCAAGTCGCTTTGCTCGCTGACAGCGCCGACGACGACTTGCGGCAGCGCCATGAACACGCCGCTGTAGGCCATCCAGAACAAGAACAGCCTCGCTGCGGCGGACTTCCCGGCGCCTCGCCGCAGCAGCAGCGCGCAAGCGACACCGGACGCGGTCGTCGCCAGTGCGCCTGGGCCCTGGAACAGGCTCGCCAGCGGGCTTGTGCCTTCCCAGCTGTGATTATTATGGAACAGCGTTGGACGCAGCCCAGGCGTGAAGGCCTTGGGCAGGACCAGGAACAGTTCCTGGATGAAGAAGGTCAGGTTGAAGGCCAGCACGTAGAGCAAGGCAGACATGATCGTGAGCGTCCACGGCGCCATGGGCGTTTTGCCTGCCGGCGTCCCTCTCGATGCGTGGCGGCCGCGCAGCCAAAGCAGCAACGGCCCGAAGAAGACCGTGAATATCGTTGCGATGCCGATGATCATGCTGGGCTAAGACCTCCGTGCCTGTTTCAATGCAGGCCAGCGTAAACCATCCTGGTGAATTGCGCACCATTGAAGACGAAATTTCCCCATTTGGCGTCAAAGGCGGCCGTCGGCTTTGCGGCCACGATTTCGTCGAGTGACTTGCCCTGCTTCTTGAGGGCGGCCACATTGTCGCGCACCGTCACCAGCATGTCGCGGAATTCGATCAGTTGATCGCGGTGGCCGACCGCGCCATGGCCTGGAATAACGATGGTATAGTCCGTGGTGCGGGCGACGGCCTCGCTTGCCCACTTGATCGCGCCATCGATGCTGCCGCCGTCCTCATTATCGATATAGGGGTAGAAGCCGTTCCAGAAAGTGTCGCCCAGCGCCAGGACGTCGGCTTCCCTGAAATAGACCCACAAGTCGCCGTCCGTGTGACCATGGCCGAAGTTCTCAACCTGTATCTGAGTCCCGCCGAATGTGAAGGTTTTATCATCGCCGATCAGCAGAGTAGGGCGCGCCGCCTCGGGCACCGGATCGAAGGTCCAGTTCCACGCATTCACGTGCGTTGTTTCGCTCAGATGCTTCGCCGTATTCGTATGAGCGACGATGGTCGCGCCAGCTTCGTGCAACCATGCATTGCCATCGGTATGGTCCCAGTGCCAGTGCGTGTTCACCGCATATCTCAATGGCGCGGGACCGATGTTCGCGAGCGCAGCCTGGAGTTTTCCCTTTGATTTGCTGATTCCCGCATCGACCAGGAATTTACCTTCCGCACCGGAGAGAACGGTGATGTTCCCGCCGGAGCCCATCAGCACGGTAATATTCCCGCGCAAAGGCAAGGACACGAGATCGTGGTCAGCGCGGCGCAGATAGCGGGCGCCGGCGCCGGTATGGAAGTAATCGTCCTGTACGACCTGTTCGGCCGCCATCGCGTTCGGCAAAGACAGGATTCCGCATGCAGTCAATACAAACGTCAGTAGTTTCTTCATTTTGCTGTTCCCTGGTTCGGCGCGCCGAGGGATCGCCGCGCAGGCATATTGTGCGGACAGCTGGCAACCTGCGGTAGAAGAGGGCGGCGTCGCTTACTGCCAAGTTGCAGCCGGGTGCGGCCATCTGTGGAACTGTTGACAGGAAGCGCATCCTCGCTTACGTTGGAGGCCCTCGACCAACTCATCGTACAACCCATGAAAGCTCTCGCCGCCGCCGTCCTGGCCCTGACCTGCACCTGCGCCCAGGCCGCGCAGTTCAATGTGCTGGTGTTTTCTAAAACCGGCGGCTGGCATCATGACTCGATACCGGCGGGCGTGGAAGCGATCAGGGACCTGGGCAAGCTGCATGACTTCACGGTGTTCTGGACCGAGGATCCGAACCGCGTGTTCAATGACCAGGAACTGTCCAAATACCAGGCCGTGGTTTTTCTGCTGACTACCGGCGATATCCTGAACGCCGAGCAGAAGTCTGCCTTCGAGCGCTTCATCAAGGCGGGCGGCGGCTACGTGGGCGTGCACAGTGCGTCGGACACGGAATATAAGTGGCAGTGGTACACGAAGCTGGTGGGCCATATGTTTTACGTTCACCCGGCGATCCAGACCGCCGTGCTCAAAGTCGAGGACCGCAATTTCCCCGGCATGGAGCGCTGGGCGCCGCGCAATCTGGTTACCGAGGAATGGTACGAATTCCTGCCTGCGACGTCCAACCAGCTGAAATACCTGCTGACCGTCGACGAATCGACCTATAAGCCGGAGACCAACTGGCCCGGCAAGCCGGCGAAGGGCATGGGCCAATTCCATCCCGTCAGCTGGTACCAGAACTACGACAACGGCCGCTCCTTCTACACGGCGCTGGGACACTTGCCGGCCACCTACGGCGATCCGCTGTTCCGCCACCACCTCTACGGCGGCATCTACTGGGCCGCTACCGGCAAGGGCTTCAAGGCGGATTGAGCTCAGTACCAGCCGGAGACTTTGACAGGGGCGCCGGGGAAGAGTTCTCAGAGAGGCGGGCCATGCAGACGAGGCAGAGCAGTGAGAAAAGGGCGGCGCTGGCGAGGGTGAGCTGGTAATTGTGCCCGGACAGGTCGAGCACCGGTCCCTGGACGGTACTGACGGCGATGGTGGCGAAAGCGACCATGATGTCCTTGCTGGCGTTGAAGCGAACAAAGTCCAGGCGGGGAAACAGCGCGATCGGCATCGAGGAAGCGGCAGTGAAGTAGGCGCCGGATACGATCACGTGGGCCAGGAAGAAATAGCGGAAGCCGTCCGCATCCCGCACGAGCACGAATCCGCCCAGTGCGATCAGGCAGTAGGCGCCCATCAGCGCCGCCGACACGCGCACGGCGCCGAAGCGGTCCACCAGCCAGCCGACGCCGAAAGCTGAAGCGATCGACACGGCATAAGCGCTCGCGGTCAGTGAACCCAGCTCGCGCAGGGAGATACCGAGGTCCTGTGCGTAGCTTTGCGAGAAGGTGTTGAAAGGACTGAAGGTCACGGCCGCCAGCATGAACATCGCGCACTTCCACAGGAAGCCTCCTTGCAGGCGCGGCCAGCTTGCGCGGAAAGGCTTCAAAGCGGGCGCCGGCGCATCATCGAGCGGACGCTCGCGCGTGATCAGGCACATAAGCGGCAGAGCGAGTCCGAAGATCAGCGCAATCGCCAGCAGCACCTCGAATAGGTAAGCATCCGTCAGCGCGAACACGGACGTATTGAAGCCGATCGCAACGCTCAGACCGACGATGCGGAACACGGCATAGAAGCGTCCGACGAAACCGCGCGGTATGACATCGTTCACCAGGCCGTTGTAGAGGGCCGTGGTGGTGATGGCCGCGCAATCGAATATGGTCCAGAACACGCAGAACCAGCCGATGCTCAACGCCGTCAGGCCCGGCGACCAGCTGCCAAGCAGTGCATGCGAGAGCTGCGCCAGCGCGGGCGAAAAGGCGACGCATACCATGGCCGCGGCGCCCAGCAGCGACGTCGCCAGCAGGAAGGGACGGCGCCGACCCCAGCGGCTGCGGAAATGGTCGGAGTAATAGCCGATGCGCGGCACCACGAAGACGCTGATGATGGCCGGCAGCGTGGAAAGCAGCAGCGATATCGTCGTATCGGATGCGCCATGGCGCCGCAGCACCACAAGTCCCGTCGGCAGCGCCCAGCGCTCGCGCATGGCGATGCCAAGCTCGCCGATCAGCAACCCGCACACGATCGCCGCCAGCCCCCAGGCGCTGTAACGGAAAAGTGTGGCGGGATGCCGCATGCTGTCAACCAGGGACGGGACCCGTGGAATTGCGCACCACCAGCTCCACCGGGAAAGCGATCTTCACGGCGCCCGCTTCGCGTCCCTGGATCAGCTCCACCACTTCGCTGACTGCGCGCGTGGCCATGGCGTGGAAAGGCTGGCGCATCGTCGTGAGGGTAGGGTAGACGTAGCTGGAGGTCGGAATGTCATCGAAGCCGATCACTGAAATATCGTCC
>DASWYX010000288.1:0-4831 GCA_036404755.1 Pseudoduganella sp. | reverse complement strand
CTGGCCCGCAGCCGCCCCGCCAATCGGCGTCACGCGCAGCGCGTCATGCCCACCTGCCTCCGCAGCAGTCCGCACCGCAGCCTGGCTTGCAGCCTCCGCGCCTAATGGCACCCGGCGCGTCACGTCGGGTGCGCCTGCCTCCGCGACAGTCCGCGCCGCAGCATGGCTGGCAGCTGCCCCGCCGAATGACGCGTTGCGCGGCGAGTCCTGTGCCCCTGTCTCCGCGGCAGTCCGCGCTGCAGGCAGGCTGGCTGCCGCTGGTGACGGTCTGCCGGCTGGGGGTGCGCTGCCTGGCAGCGGCGGGGTTGCGCGGCGGCCGCCGGGTGGCAAGGTGCCGAGCGCCGGCTTGGGCTCGCGGACATGCCTCGGAATGCGGACGCCGGGCGGTGGTACGTCGTGATGTCCCCGGCCCATGCGCGGAACGTTCGGCATATTGTCGCCCCTGCCGATCGGCGTCTCGTCGTGCGCGACCGACAGCGACGCGTATGCCGCAGGTGGTGCAGCTGGCGCAGGCGGTGCTGGCGTCGCCGGCGATGCATCCGCTGGCGTCGCCGACGATGCTGGCGTCGCAGGCGGTGCTGGCGTCGCGGACGGTGCTGGCGCCGCAGAAGGTGCTGGCCGCGCAGGCGTCAGTGGCGCGCGCGCGACACCGCCCGGGGCGCCGTCCAGCTCATGCGGCCCATCCGGGAACGCTTTCTGCATATTGGGTTCAATGCGCGTATCGTTCATGGGAACAACACTACCGCAAGCCGCAAAAGCGTGTCGCAAGCTAGCGCAGCAGCATTGCTGGCGGAGCAACACCAAACCGGCTAAGATAGTTACGATAAGAAAACAACCTGTGATGCGCGCCGCATATGAAGACTGGATTACTCATTCGGTTGTGCTGCACGGCAATCCTGCTCAGCGGACCGGTAGCGCTCGCCGAAGAATCCACCCCGCACGAGCTTCAGCTCAAAGCCACCTACATCCTCAACTTCACCCGCTACGCCAGCTGGCCGGACAATCCGGACGCCACCTCGCCGCTGACCCTCTGCCTGGCCGGCCAAAATGCGCCGAGCATCGCCCGCCTGCTGCAGCAGCGCGCGACCGGCAGCCGTCCGCTCAAGCTCCAGCTGGTCGCCAGGGTGGAAGACGCCGACCACTGCAATGCCATCTACATCAGCCAGAGCGACACAAACCAACCACTCCTGCTGGCCCGCCTGCACGACCAGGCAGTGCTGACGATGGGCGACTCCGCCACCTTCCTGGGCGATGGCGGCATGATCCACATGATGCAGGCCGATGGCGGCGTACGTTTCGAAATCAATCTTGAAGCAAGCCGGCATTCGGGCGTAACGCTGAATCCGCGCCTGCTGGCCCTGGCCGAGCGCGTGGTTGGAGGCGGCAAATGAAGGCGCTGCACTCCTTCTTCCGCGACCTCGCCCTGCAGCGCAAGCTGCTGCTCGTTTCCGTCATGACCACCGGCGCCGCCCTGCTGGTCGCCCTGCTCACACTGGCCTTCTACGACCTGCTGGTCGTGCGTCCTCGCCTCGCGCAGGACCTGGCCAGCCGCATGGAGCTGCTCTCATTGAACCTGGACGTCGACCTGAATTTCGGCGACCGCAACGCCGCCAAGCGCACGCTGGAGGCCCTGCGCAGCAGTCCTGACGTGCAAAGCGCCTGCCTGTTCGACGCCATCCGCCAACCCTTCGCCCAGTACACGCCCAGCGGCAAGGTCGATTGCGAATGGCCTAAACACTTCCACGAATCCGGCCACCGCTTCCACGGCAATGCGCTGACCATGCTTGCGCCCGTGCGCTACGAGCACGAAGCCGTGGGCTATCTGCTGGTCGACTACAAGCTGCCGCCGCCGGGCGAGCGGCTGCGCCAATATGGCCTGGTGCTGGCCGTGGTGCTGGTAACCCTCTTCAGCGGCAGCGTGCTGTTTGCCCTGTTGATCCGCAAGCTGGTGACGCAACCGCTGCTGGGCCTATATTCCGTTGCCGACCAGGTCACGCGAGAGCAGCGCTACGACCTTCGCGCACCGCTCACCGGGCAGGACGAAGTGGGCCGCCTGGCGCAAGCCTTCAACGACATGCTGGCCACGGTGTCCGCGCACGACGCCGCCCTGCGCCGCAGCCAGTCGCTGTTGCAGAACATTGTCGAGAACTCGTCCGCCATCATTTATGTGAAAGACCTGGACGGCCGCTACCTGCTGGTCAACAGTACCTATCGCGCCAGCCTGCCGCCGGGCTGTCCAGAGCCGATGGGCCGCAGCGACGCCGAAATATTCCCGCCGGCGATCTCGCAGGTCGTGCAGCGCAACGATCAGGACGTGCTGCGGAACGGCAAGGCGGCGGCTTTCGAAGAAGCGGTGCCGGATCATACCGGCGAACTGCGCACCTACCTGTCCGAGAAATTTCCGTTGATCGACCAGGAAGGCAATATCTGGGCGCTGGGCGGCGTCTCAACCGACATCACGGACCGCAAGAAGAACGAGGTTGAACTGATGCAGTACCGCGACAAGCTGGAAGACCTGGTCGAAGTGCGCACCAAGCAGATCGCGGAAGCCAACCGCGAACTGGGTGAGTCGCTGGAGACCATCCGCCGCGCCCAGGATGAACTGGTACGCAGCGAAAAGCTGGCGGCGCTGGGCTCTCTGGTGGCCGGCGTGGCGCACGAGCTGAATACGCCGATCGGCAACAGCCTGCTCGCCGTCAGCACCCTGATCGACCAGACGGCGGCCTTCAACCGTGCCTGCGCCGAAGGCGTCCGCCGCTCCGCGCTGCAGGCTTATGTGAGCGATGTGCAGAACGGCAGCCAGATCGTGCTGCGCAACCTGCACCGCGCCGTCGACCTGGTCGCCAGCTTCAAGCAGGTGGCGGTGGACCGCGCCACGTCGCAGCGGCGCGAATTCCGCCTGCGCGACCTCACGTCCGAAATCCTGCTGGTGCTGATGCCCACGTTCAGGAAGTCCGGCATCCGCGTGTACCAGGAAATTCCGGAAACGATTGTGATGCAAAGCTATCCCGGCCCTTTCGGACAGGTGCTGATCAATCTCGTCAACAATGGACTAATCCACGCCTTCGAGGGACGCAGCGAGGGCGAAATCGCGATCACCGCGCGGGAGATCGATAAAGAGTCGGTTGAAATCACGGTGCGCGACAACGGCGTGGGCATCGCGCCGGAGAACATGGGCCGCATCTACGATCCCTTCTTCACGACCAAGCTGGGACGCGGCGGTTCCGGCCTTGGCCTGAACATCGTCTACAACATCGTGTACGGGGTACTGGGCGGGAAAATCGATGTGCGCAGCGTCCTCGGTGAAGGCACCAGCTTCGTGATGACGCTGCCGTTAAAGGCCGCCTGAGTGCTGCCGGCGGCCTCCCAGTGCTTTAATTGATCGTCAGCTTGCGGCCACCATTCTGGGCGCGCTTCGGCAGAGTCAACTCAAGCACACCGTTCTCGAACTTGGCGTTTGCCTTGCTCTCGTCCACGTCATGGTCCAGCGTCAAGCTGCGATACTGCTGGCCCACGTAGCGCTCGCAACGAACCACGTTGCCACCCTGCTTCTCTTCTTCCACCCGTTTCGTCTCGGCGGAAATCGAGATGCGGTTACCGGCCACGTCTACCTTGATGTCCTCCTTTTTGGCGCCCGGAATGTCGGCACGCACCGTGTAGGCCTGGTCGTTTTCGTGAACGTCGATGCGTATCGGTTGCATCTCGTCACGCGAATAATTGCTCATCCTGAAAAGGTCCTCGAAGTCGCGGAGAGGATCAATTCGAGCGAGGTCCCGGAAAGGATTGAAATGCATAAGATTTGCCATGTCTTAGCCCTCCTTACCCGTAATGATAATACCTTCGCAGTTCGGTGCAAGTGGTGAGCACGTTACCTCGATGCATGCACGCTGAAGCGCGTCCCATCATCGCCGGCGGGCGTAGGACCTGGGCTGTCCGCACGCAGCGCACCGCCCGCCGCACGCAGGTAGCGGTGGGTCTGCAGCGACATCAGCGTAATCTCGCCGGTAAATGTTTCACTCCATTGGAACTCTTGCGCATCGCCCGGCGTTTCGGCACTGAAGCCCGCCGCGCCGTCGGGCGACACGGTCAGATAGCCCCCGTTGCCGGCAATCGCCACGCGCCCCTGGCCGCGGTCAAACAGCGTGACCTCACCCAGCCCCGGCTCCAGCCGCAGCTTGCGGCCAAAGGGAATGGGCTGCATGCCCAGCGGCGCAGGCTCGTGCACGTCGATGGAGTCGAAATCCGCGTGGCCGCCTTCCATGCCCTCGCTGTTGTAGGCGAAGAGCGCATAGCGCACGCCCTGGAAAGTCTTCAACTGGTAGGCGCTGATGAAGTCCGCGCCCAGCGCTTCAAAATGGCGGCCGTCCAGCGAGTAGCTCAACTTGTGGTGCTCGCTGAGGAAGTCGCATTCCGCGCGCAGCCAGATGCGCCCGGCCTTGATACGCTTGCGCAGCGCCACTCCGCCTTCATCGAAGCGCGTAACGAAAAGGCCATCGGGCGTGCGCTCAACGCCGATGCCCGTATAAGGGCGATTCAACAGTGCGAAGCCGGCCACGTCGCCGTTTTTCAGACCGGCCAGGTCCAGCAACACGGTCTGCGTGGAGCGCGGACCAATAGCGCGCTGGGTCAGGGAATTGCGCGCTTCGAGGAAGTCCTTCGCCGGCAAGGTGTGCAGGCGCAAAAAGCCAGGGCGCTCGGACAGCGACCATTTCCCATCAACCGGCACATGGTTCCATTGCCAGATGGGCTTGAGCGACGGCGCCGCAAAATCGTCGCTGCGCTCGTAGGTAGCGGCAGGCGTGCCGCCCGCAATCGGCTTGACCCAGGTTCG
>DASWYX010000287.1:0-3197 GCA_036404755.1 Pseudoduganella sp. | reverse complement strand
TTCGCGCGGCGATCGCTGGCGGGAATTCTCTGCATGGTCTCTTCCAGGAGTTGTCGTGCCTCCTGACGTTGGCCGAGCATGAGGCGGGTTTCAATGATCAGCGCAGCAAAGGGGAATTCGCGCGCGCCCGAATTCCAACTGATCGTCGCCTGCTGCAAGGCCTGCGCGGGCTGCCCCGAGGCCAGCCAAAGCTGCGCGTCGAGGAAGCGGAGGTTCTGTTTCACCCGAACGGCTTCCGGCGTCGGCGACGCGTCGAGCCAGTTTTTCAGCCGCGAGGCGAAATCTTCCTGGGAAAGGCCAGCGCAGGGCACGCGCAACAAGGTGCCGCCAAGCATCTCGATCATGCGCAGCTGATCCGGTTCGATCATGGCCCCGGTACGCGCGAACATGGGATCGAGCCTGGACGCATCGACGCGATGATCGACGCCGCAGTCGACGACGACCTGGCCTTGTGCGCCGATCTGCCGGCTGATCGGATCGGGTTGCGCTTGCAGTGCCGCGTAGGCGGCGCGCGCGGCGGCCGTATCGATCGGATCCTTCTGCAGCGCGGTCAGTCCCATGTCCATGCGCACCCAGCGCGAACCCGGACTGGCCTGCGCGGATGCCGCCAGCAGCGTGTCCTTGCTCGCCCAGATCCATGCGCGGTTGTGCGCAGCCAACGCGAGGCCTGCCAGCACTAGCAGCGTGGCTGCACCGAACACCAAGCGCGGACGACTCATATGCGCTGCAACCTTGCCGGCTCCCCAAAGCAGCAAGGCGCCCGCCGCCCACAGAATGCCGAACGCCGGCAGGTAGTTGCGGTGCTCGAAGTAGAGCAGCAAGGGAACGACGGTCGATTCCATGGCGTGGCCGACCAGGAAAATCCCCAGCCCCGCAGGCACGGCCGGCACTTTGGCGCGAAGGCGCCACGCGATGACGATCGCCGCGATCCATCCCAGTACCGCGAGCAAAGTGCTGGCAGGCGACATCAGACTGGTCGATACGACGTAGTCGTCGCGATACAGGCTCATCCTGGGACCGTAGGGCAGCAGGATATTGCCCACGTAGTCCCACAGGATGCGGGCCTCGGTGAGCAACCGCTCCCACAGCGTGAACGATCGGCTGGCATAGCCGCCCAGCAGCAGCGCGGGCTTGAAGGCGAAAAGCGCCAGACCCGCAACGGCGGGCAGCGCGACCGAGAGCAGAAAGAATGCCTTTACCGCCGCCGGGCGCCGCCCCGACTGCGGCCGGAAGTAGCACAGCTCGAGCACGCCGCAGAACGCAGGCAGGAGGAGACCGTTCTCTTTCGCGGCGGCTGCCAGCAAGGTGGCAACGGGAACGGCGAGGAACAGCCACGCCCATGCAGCACGCCGCCGTTGCGCATCGAATGCGACGCGGGCATTGCAGTAGCAAAGCATGCCGACCAGCATGAACGTCGCGCTGAGCATCGCCATGCGCTGTACGGAATAGAGGACGGTGCCTACCAGCAAGGGGTGCAGCAACCAGGCCGCGGTCAATGCGAGCGCCGCGACAGCGGCATAGGGCGAGTAAGTCGGATCGCGCCGCACGAGGCGACGCGCGAGCGTATACAGCAACATGCCATTGAGCAGGTGCAGAACGACATTGCCGGCCTTGAATGCGAACGGCGTCAAGCCGCCCAGCCAGGCGTTCAGCGCGAAGCTGGCAAAGGAAAGGGGTCGGCCGCCCGGGCCGGAGTCGACGCCGAACACGACGTGTTGCCAGTCGGTTTGTCCTTCCAGCCAGGGCCGGAGGATGGCGAAGTTCGCTTCGTCGTCGAATACGAACGGCCCATGCAGCCCGGGCCAGTAGGCAATGGCGGTGACCAGCAGGACGCAGGGAAGCAGGATCCAGGGCGTGATGGCGCCATTCTTCATTTGCGGCTTCCAAAAAAAATCCCGGCGCGAACGCCGGGATTCTTGTACAGCATTACAGCGTGGATTAGCGGCAGGCAGCCGGAACGTGCGCAGCGGCGCCGGCCGAGTGCGTGCAGACCCACTTGATCGGCGACGAGGAGCTGACCTGCGTAGCGGTCATCACCAGAACCGGAGCCGTGCTGGCGCCAGTGTTGCGGGTCGTGACCGTGATGGTCGGGTTGGCGCCAGCGCCGAAAGCAACCGTCGAGACGTAGGTCGAGGTGGCGGCAGCCCAGCTGAAGCCCGAGTTGGCAGCGGTCACGTTGCCCAGGCCACCCAGCGACGAGGCGGATTCGGACACGGCGAGCTTGGCCGGAGCGGCGGCAACGACGCCTTCCGTGACCTTCGCGCGGACGGTGTAGTCCTGGTAGGCCGGGATGGCGATGGCGAGCAGGATCGCGATGATCGCGATGTCGATCATCAGTTCGATCAGGGTGAAGCCTTTCTGGTTCTTGATCATGGTGTTTCCCCTAGGAGTGGTTTGGAACTTCACGTGCCGCACGACCGGCTTTCCGGTCCGTTGGGCAGCCGTGCAACGCTGCACGTGCCATGACTGTATACGCAGAGTGCGTGCCAATGTCGGCCAGGGGGTGTTTGTGTTCCAAATTGAGTGCGGCATCACGATGTGAATGTTCCTGTAACGAAGCCCCTGAAAATGGGCTGACGAAAAAGGTCCAAACGTGACGCTGGATGGCAACTATTGGGGCTTTGCCCCGTCGACTGCAGGCGTTCCCGGGGTCACGACGGTGTTGAAGACGGGCCACGGATCTACCGCCACCGGCTTCTGGGGTGAGCCGGTTGCATCCAGGACCATCGTGGCATCGCCGCGACTGGAACTGATCGGCAATACGCTCAGGCCGGACACGGGGCGGCCCGCGATCGCGGCAGTGAACTTCCTGGCCGCGGTGGGCGCGAGCCGGGCGACGAATTCTCGGGCGCTCAAGGCGTGTTCCATCAGCGCGCGCGAGGCATCGCGATAGGGAACGTAGTGCTGCGGCAAGACCTCGAGATCCTTGCCGGAGCCTAGTGTCTCGAACATCAGCTCCTGCCGTTTGCTGGGATCCTCAGGCAGCGGCGCGGCGACCAGCCGCGGCCCCAGCCAGGGCAGCGATCGAAAGCGCTCGGGCGCGGCGCGCAGATCTTTCGCGTCGATTTCGTTGGCGAACACCAGTTCGAAGCGGTCGACGACGGCTACCAGATAGACCGGACGCGATTGCCAGATCGCCTGCAGCCCAAAGGCCATGGCGGCGATCTGCAGCAGGGCGATGACCGCCAGGTCCAGCT
>DASWYX010000286.1:0-1843 GCA_036404755.1 Pseudoduganella sp. | reverse complement strand
GCCAGCGGAACGAATTCCTGGCTGTTCATGCCGGACAAATTCATGTCGAAACTGAACTTGACCGGCCCCGGTGTCACGTCCGCGACCTGCAGCGTGGCGTGCAGGCCGGCCGACTGTGAACGCAGTCCCGAGCCGCGCTCGAATTCGAAACTCTGCAAGCCCCATACGAGGCGGGGAAAATCGTGCACACCCCGCACGTCGGCAACGGCCAGCGACACATAGGGCTGGCCGATCCTGATATCGGAGCCGCTCACCTTATGCGGAATCTCGCCCAGCGGCGGCACGACGAAGTCGCCGCTGACCTTGTGCGCGCCGTTATACATCAGCACCTGATGGATGCCGCGGTAGCGGCGCTCCGTGCCCAGCCGGGAGTTGACCTCCAGCTGGTTGGGGAAAATCAGATGCGTGGAGCGCACGGTCTCGCGGCGGATTTCCTTCCGGTCGCCGTTCTTTTCCTCCACGTTGTAACTCTCGTCGTAAGGAATCACAAGCACGGGGCCGACCACCTGCTGCTCGCCCACCGAATCCTGGGCGATGCTGCGGGCCGCGTTATCGCGGAAATACATGCGTTCACCGATGGTCGACTGGATCATCAGCAGCGGCAGGCCTAGCAACAGCATCAGTAATCCGATGATGAAGGCTTTGATGGCTAGTTTCTTTTGCATGGGAGGCGCTTTCCATTGTTAAGGTTGCGCCAGTGTAGAAAGCGAATATGCGTTGACGATGCGTTCTTTGTGAAGTCAGAGCGAAAGGGGAAAAGGTAGGCGCAAGGTGGCGCGGCAGCCGCCCCGCGGATCGTTGGCGACTTCCACGCTGCCGCCATGCAGCGCGGCCACCTCGCGCACGAAGGGCAATCCCAGCCCCGTGCTCCTGGCGCCATCCGGCCGGGGCAGCGAATAGAAGCGCTCGAACACGCGCTGCGCTGCATAGTCGGGAATGCCGGCGCCGCTGTCGACGACGTCGATGGCAGCCTGGTCGCCGGCGCGCCGCGCTTCCATCCGCAGCGTGCTGTGGGCGGGCGCAAAGCTGATCGCGTTGTCCAGCAGGTTGCCGAGGGCCTGGCGCAGCAGCAGCGGATCGCCGCGCACCTGCATCTGGCCCGCGACCGCGATGTCGAGCAGCTGGCTGCGGTCGGCGAGGCGGGCGCGGTAATCGTCCGCCACATCCTGCAGCAGGGCGGCGACGTCCACCGGTTCGGCGGCATCGAGGCGCTGCTGCTTCTCGACGCGCACCAGGGCCAGCAGCTTGTCGATCAGGTCGCGCTGGCGCGCGTTCTGGCTCTGGATATTGGACAGGAAGCGGCGCCGCTCCTCTTCCGGCATGTCCTCTTCCAGCAATTCGGCCGAGGCCTGGATGGCGGCGATGGGGCTTTTCAGCTCGTGGGTCAGCGTGTGCATCAGCGTTTCCACATACTCCTTGCCTTCCAGTTTCACGCGCATGGCTTCCAGTGCGTGGCCCAGGGTGCCGATCTCGGTGCGGCCCAGTTCCGGCAGCGCGGCCTTCCGGCCGGCCTGCACGTCTTCCACATAGGCCATCAGCTTGCGCAGCGCACGCGCCAGCCAGAGCGTGACGGCCACGCCGATCAGCAGCGACAGGCCAAGCAGCACGGCGCCGCGGCTCAGGATGATGCGCTGGCTGCGCTCCACGAAAGCCTGCACGCTGGAGATGGGCTTGGCCACGGTCAGCACGCCGATGATGCGCTGGCCGTCGCGCACCGGCGCCGCGACGTACATGACGGCGCTGGCATCGTCGTCGGGGCGGATGCGGGTCATTCGCGCACCGTACTGGCCGCGCAGCGTGAGGTAGACGTCGTTCCAGCGCGAGTAGTCTTCGCCCACGGCCT
>DASWYX010000285.1:0-3525 GCA_036404755.1 Pseudoduganella sp. | reverse complement strand
CCTCGGCCGGCGCGATCGTCGCGGCCTGTGGCGAGAGCGCACTGACGAGCGGCGCCACGCGCAACGACTTGATGCCGGCGACGACCGCGCGGGCATTGAGCTCCGCGCCAGCCATATTCGTGTGCACGCGTTCATCCGGCGACACGATCGGGAACAGCTTCATCACCGCATCGCGTCCCATCGCCTCATACTGGCGCGCCACGTTTTCGTTCAGATCGATAAAGCCCACATTCTGCTGGCGCGCCACCTCGGCCGCCCAGCCGGCATAATCGCCGCGAGCGCGCAGCACGCGTCCGTCCGAACCCCAGGCCTTGCGCGGAATCGGCGACGCCACGATCGGCGTCGCACCGCGTGCTCGGATTTCCGCGATATACATGCGCAAATACCAGCCGTAGCTGTGCACCGTTTCGCGCTTGCCTGTCAGCAGATTGTCAATTTCCTGGCTTTCCTCGCCGGTGCCGCGAATCGTGCCGCGAGCGCGGGACGCATCGTTCAGTGCCGTACTGTCGTTATGCCCGAACTGCATGATCACCACGTCGCCCGGCTTGATGAAGCGCAGCGTGCGCTCCCAGTGACCGCTGGTCAGATAAGTGCGGCTACTCAGTCCGCCCACCGCGCGGTTCACCACATTGATCTTTGAAGGATCGAAGTAGGCTGCGATAGGATTACCCCAGCCCCACTGCCCTTCCGCGCCCTTGCCCTGGCCATCGTCGTGCCCATTGCGTACGGTTGAATCGCCGATCAGGATCAGCGAGGGCAAAGCGGGATTCGCTGGCTCCGGCAACACGACCTGCGCCTTCGCCGGATCGGTATTCACGGCCGCAGGACGGACGGCCGGCTGCTGCGCGCAAGCGGCGAAAAGGATAACTGGAATGGCGGCGCAAGCAAGCGCCTTCAGGTAGCTATTCATGAGAATCATTCTAAGCGAGGCCATTTGCACCTAAGCGTTCCTCGTATAAAGAATCAAGAAAATGAGCAATGTGACTGAACAAAAGGGAACACAATCAAAATCTCTCAACTCACTGAGCCAGACTCCGATGACCCGACTGACACACTGCGCCCTGTTGTGCGTGGCGCTCGCCCTCTCCACCACCGTCCACGCCCAGATCGGCAAGCGTTTCCCTTCCGAGCGCAAAGTCGTCAAGGACCCGGTCACCGGCACTATGCTGACCTTCCTCACCAGCCAGCCGCACGGCGATTCGAAGATCTACCCCACCCACCCGCAATGGACGTCGGACGGCCAATGGCTGGTGTTCCGCTCCAACCGCGTGCGCGGCGAAGCGATGGCCGTCAACGAACAGACGGGCGACCTTGTCCAGGTCAGCGAAGGCGGCTACGTGGGCATGCTGAACCTCGCGCGCAAATCGATGAAGCTCTACTTCATGCGCAAGGATAGCGCACCCGGCAAGCTGCAGATCGTGGAAGTGGACCTGGCCCGCGTTTTCGCGGACAGCAAGGCCGGCGCGCTGAAGCCTGCAGACAGCTACCAGCGCGTGGCCGGCACCACGCCCGCCGAACTGGAAGCCGGCGGCGACATGGCCCTGGATGCGGACGAAGAATGGGTCTACTTCCGCGTCGGTAAAGCGGAAGCCGCGCGCCACCTGAAGCCCGGCACCAGGATCGAGGACAATTTCGGCCCGCGCAATATGGGTGCTGGCCCGAACGGCATCGCACGCATGAATATCAAGACCGGCGAAATCAGGCACGTGGTGTCCGTGCCGTTCCAGATCGGCCATATCCAGGCCAACCTGTACCAGCCTGGCGAAATCGTCTTCTGCTGGGAGACCGGCGGCAAATCGCCGCAGCGTACCTGGACCGTGCTGGCGGACGGCACCGGCCTGCGTCCGCTTTATCCGGAAGCGCCCTACGAGTGGGTGACGCACGAAGCGGTGATCGGCAAGGATGAAGTGGCGATGGCCATCATGGGACACCGTCCCGTACCGGGCGGTGGTGGCGGCGTCGATGCGCCGGCAACCGGCGTAGGCGGCGCGAATCCGGGCCAGGACGCCGGCTGGGGCAATTCCGGCACGCGTGAGAAGCCGACCGGCCTAGCCATCGTCAACCTGCGTACGCGTGAAATGACGATTGCAGGGCAGACGCCTTCCGGCAGCGGCTTGTGGCACGTGCACGGCTCCGCGGACGGCCGCTGGGCCGTGGGCGATGACTTCAGCCGCAGCCTGTACCTGATCGACCGCCGCACGCGCGAAATGATTATGCTGACGACCGGCCACAAGACCACGGCGGCCGATCACATTCACCCGACCTTCAATGCCGACGGCACGAAGATCGAAATCCAGTCCGCCATGCTGTCCGAGGACGGGCGCACGATGAACATCGCCATCGTGCCCGTCCCCGAGGAGTGGCTGAAGCGGAAGTGATGCGCTCAGTCCAGCGGCACGAGCTGCACGTTGCGCAGCTCATAAGGCGTGCCTTCGAGCTGGAAGCCGATGCGCCCTTCGCGGGGCGCTGCATTGCTGATGCGGTTCTGCAGCACGCCGTTGACGGTCACCTCGATCGTGCCGTCGCGGCTGACGATGTCTGCACTGTTCCATTCGCCCGCCCGGCGCTCGCTGCTGGCCGCGATATGGGCCTTCACTGGCGGCTTGTCGCCCGTGAGCGGCTCGCTGAAGCTGGCGCCGGCCATCGGCAGCAGATCGCCCACGCTGCCGAACTTGGTCTGCACCTGCTGGCTCAGGGGCCACACGCGGTCCATCGGACCGGGACTGATGTGCAGCAGCACGCCGCCATTGCCCGTCTTGCCCGGCCAGCGCCATTCCACGTGCAGCTTGTAGTTACGGTAGTTCGCCGTCGTGGCAAGGAAACCGAGCGGCTGCCCCGCCGACGCAATCACGCCATCTGCCTGTACACTGAACACGCTGGCGATGGACGCCGCGGGTTCGGTGCGCAGCTCCCATCCGCTGAAGTCGCGGCCATTGAACATGTCCGCCGCGCTTGCGCCGCCGGCGGCCAGCAGCGCCGCTGCCGCAAGAATTTGTTTAACCATCTGGACTCCGAATGAAAAAAACACTGCTCCTGTTGATCCTGTCCGCCAGCGCCGCGCTGGCATCCGCCGCAGATATCCCATTGTGGCCCGAAGGCGTGCCCGGTGCACGCAATATCGGTCCTGAAGTGCGCAAGGACGGTTACGTCTCCAACGTCAGCGAGCCTTCGATTACCGTGGTGCGCGCGGCCGTCGACCGGCCGAACGGCACCGCCGTCATCATCGCACCGGGTGGCGGCTATGTGCGCATGGCCAACGCGCGCGAGGGCGAGCAGTATGCCAACTGGCTGAGCACCCTGGGCGTCACCAGCTTTATCCTGCACTACCGCGCCCAGGAATTCGGCCACCCTGCCCCGCTGCAGGACGTACTGCGCGCCGTGCGCCTGGTGCGCTCGCGCGCCGCGGAATTCGGCATCGATCCGGCGAGAATCGGCGTGATGGGAAGCTCGTCCGGCTGTCACCTGGCGGCCAGCGCGGGCACGCTTTTCTATAATCCTATCGGCCGCACCGGTGCGGCGCTCTAT
>DASWYX010000284.1:0-7437 GCA_036404755.1 Pseudoduganella sp. | reverse complement strand
ATCGGCCTGAATATCGACGAATTCGGCGCCGGAGCCTCGAACCTCGCCTGCCTGGGCGGCATGCCCGTGCGCCGGCTGAAAATGCACGGCGGGCACAATGGCGCCCTGACAAGGATCATGCTGGACATCGGGCATAACCTGAAGGTGAATGTGGTCGCCACCTGCGTGGAAACCGAGTCGCAGCGCGCCTACCTGGCGGCCAACGGCTGCAGCAGCATGCAGGGCTACTACGTCAGCCAGCCGATGGCGCGCCCCGAGCTGGAAAACTGGCTGGCGGCGCGATAAAAAAAAGCCAGCCCGAAGGCTGGCTTTTTTGCAGAGGCGGCAAGGATTACTTGCGGGCCTTCAGCGGCGGCACGTCGCGCACGGCAGCGCCGACGAACAGCTGGCGCGGACGGCCGATCTTCTGTTCCGGATCGGCGATCATCTCGTTCCACTGGGCGATCCAGCCGATGGTGCGGGCCATCGCGAATATACCGGTAAACAGCGAGACCGGGATGCCCAGGGCCGACTGCACGATGCCCGAGTAGAAGTCCACGTTCGGGTACAGCTTGCGGGACACGAAGTACTCGTCGTTCAGCGCAATCTTTTCCAGTTCCATTGCCAGCTTGAACAGCGGGTCGTCCTGCAGGCCCAGTTCGTTCAGCACTTCGTGGCAGGTTTCGCGCATCAGTTTTGCACGCGGGTCGAAGTTCTTGTACACGCGGTGACCGAAGCCCATCAGCTTGACGCCGGAATTCTTGTCCTTCACTTGTGCGATGAAGGCAGGGATATTCTCGACGGTGCCGATTTCCTTCAGCATGTTCAGTGCAGCTTCGTTCGCGCCGCCGTGGGCAGGGCCCCACAGGCAGGCGATACCGGCAGCGATACAGGCGAACGGGTTCGCGCCCGAGGAACCGGCAAGGCGGACGGTCGAGGTGGAAGCGTTCTGCTCGTGGTCCGCGTGCAGGATCAGGATGCGGTCCAGGGCGCGCACCAGCACGTCGTTGACCTTGTACTCTTCGCACGGATAGCCGAACATCATGCGCATGAAGTTGGCGGAGAACGACAGGTCGTTGCGCGGGTACATGAACGGCTGGCCGATCGAGTACTTGTATGCCATGGCGACCAGGGTCGGCATCTTGGCGATCAGGCGGATCGCGGAGATTTCACGCTGCTTGGCATCGTTGATGTCCAGCGAGTCGTGGTAGAACGAAGCCAGTGCGCCGACGGTGCCAACCAGCACGGACATCGGGTGCGCGTCGCGGCGGAAGCCACGGAAGAAGAACTGCATCTGCTCGTGCACCATGGTGTGCTTGCTCACGGTCTCGACGAACTGCTTCTTCTCCGCTTCGTTCGGCAGTTCGCCGTTCAGCAGCAGGTAGCAGGTCTCCATGAAGTCGGCGTTCACGGCCAGCTGCTCGATAGGGTAGCCGCGGTATTGCAGCTCGCCCTTGTCGCCGTCGATGTAGGTGATCGACGAGTTGCAGGATGCGGTGGACATGAAGCCCGGGTCGTAGGTGAACTTGCCGGTCGCGCCGTACAGCTTGCGGATGTCGATGACGTCCGGGCCCACGGTGCCCTTGTAGATCGGCATTTCAACCGACTGGCTGCCGTCCGAGAACGACAGGGTTGCTTTGGTTTCAGAGATGTTCATAGGACTCTTCCTTCCTGGAGAGATGCATCAAATGTAAAAACTTTACTCTGGCGGCGCAGGCCATCAGGCCTGGCGCAGGCGTTGCAGCAGTGCGTGCACATGCGGCAGATCGATCTCGCCTTCCGGCTCCTTGCGGGCCAGCACCAGATCCATCAGCGCATTGTCCGACAAATCGAGGAGCCGCGTCAGCGCGTCCACTTCTTCGTCGGTCAATTCCTTTTCGTGCGCATCGAGAAAACGCGTCAGGATGATGTCGTTTTCCAGCAGGCCCCGGCGTGCGCGCCAGCGCAGGCGCGCACGGTTGGCGGGGTCATTTTGATGCGAACGTTTTTCCAGTTCAGCCATACAAAATCAGATGGCGCGGCGAACCATCAGTTCCTTGATCTTGCCGATTGCCTTGTTCGGATTCAGACCCTTCGGGCACACGTCCACGCAGTTCATGATGGAGTGGCAGCGGAACAGGCGGTATGGGTCTTCCAGGTTGTCCAGGCGCTGGCCGGTCGCTTCGTCGCGCGAGTCGGCGATGAAGCGGTAGGCTTGCAGCAGGCCGGCCGGGCCGACGAACTTGTCCGGGTTCCACCAGAACGACGGGCAGGAAGTCGAGCAGCAGGCGCACAGGATGCACTCGTACAGGCCGTCGAGCTCTTCGCGCTCGGCCGGCGACTGCAGGCGTTCTTTTTCCGGCGGGATCGAGTCGTTGATCAGGAACGGCTTGATCGAATCGTACTGCTTGAAGAACTGGGTCATGTCCACGATCAGGTCGCGGATCACCGGCAGGCCTGGCAGAGGACGCAGCACGATAGGCTCGCTCAGCTCATTCAGGTTGGTGGTGCAGGCCAGGCCGTTCTTGCCGTTGATGTTCATGGCGTCCGAACCGCACACGCCTTCGCGGCAGGAGCGGCGCAGGGCCAGGGAATCGTCGACGTCGGACTTGATGCGCTGCAGCGCGTCCAGCAGCATCTTGTCGGTATCTTTCAGCTCGACGGTCACGTCTTGCATGTATGGCTTGGCATCCTTGTCCGGATCGTAGCGGTAGATCTTGAGTTTGAGAGTACGTGGCATGTTCTGTGGCCCTTAGAAAGTACGTGCTTTTGGCTTGAAGGTTTCGACCGTCAACGGCTTGGTGACAACTGGCTTGTATTCCAGACGGTTGCCTTCGGAGAACCACAGGGTGTGTTTCATCCAGTTTTCGTCGTCACGCTGCGGGTAATCGTTGTGGGCGTGGGCGCCGCGCGATTCCTTGCGTGCAACGGCCGAGGTAATGGTGGCCTTGGCGGTTTCGATCAGGTTGTCCAGTTCCAGCGCTTCCACGCGGGCGGTGTTGAAGACCTTGGACTTGTCCTGGAAGGAGACGTGCTTGCGGCGCTCGTCCAGCTTCATGATCTCTTCATAGCCCTGCTTCAGCATGTCGTCGGTACGGAACACGCCGCAGTACTTCTGCATGGTGGCGCGGATATCGTTGGCCACGTTCTGTACGCGCTCGCCGCCGGTGGAGGTTTCCAGCTTGTTCAGGCGGTTCATCGCGAAGTCGGCCGCATCCTTCGGCAGCGGCTTGTTCTCTTTCTCTTCCAGGTGGGTCTTGACCACGTGGTTGCCCGCTGCGCGGCCGAACACGACCAGGTCCAGCAGGGAGTTGGTGCCCAGGCGGTTGGCGCCGTGCACGGAAACGCAGGCGCATTCGCCGATCGCGTACAGGCCGTTGACCACTTTCTGGCTGCCGTCGCCGGTCGGCACGACCACCTGGCCGTGGATATTGGTCGGGATACCGCCCATCTGGTAGTGGATGGTCGGCACGACGGGGATCGGTTCCTTGGTCGCGTCGACGTTGGCGAACTTGTGGCCGATTTCCAGGATCGACGGCAGGCGCTTCTTGATGGTGTCCGAGCCGATGTGGCGCAGGTCCAGCAGCACGTGGTCCTTGTTCGGACCGCAGCCGCGGCCTTCCTTGATTTCCTGGTCCATGGAGCGGGACACGAAGTCGCGCGGCGCCAGGTCCTTCAGGGTCGGAGCGTAGCGCTCCATGAAGCGTTCACCGTTCGAGTTGATCAGGATGCCGCCTTCGCCGCGCACGCCTTCGGTGATCAGCACGCCCGCGCCGGATACGCCGGTCGGGTGGAACTGCCAGAATTCCATGTCCTGCAGCGGCAGGCCGGCGCGTGCCGCCATGCCCATGCCGTCGCCGGTGTTGATGAAGGCGTTGGTCGACGCTGCAAAGATACGGCCTGCGCCGCCGGTGGCGAAGATGGTGGTCTTCGCTTCCAGAATCATGCATTCGCCGGTTTCCATTTCCAGAGCCACCACGCCGACCACGTCGCCCTCGGCGTCACGGATCAGGTCCAGGGCCATCCACTCGACGAAGAAGTGGGTGCGGGCGCGCACGTTGCGCTGGTACAGGGTGTGCAGCAGGGCGTGGCCGGTACGGTCAGCCGCGGCGCAGGCGCGCTGCACGGCTTTCTCGCCGAAGTTGGCGGTGTGGCCGCCGAACGGACGCTGGTAGATGGTGCCGTCCGGGTTGCGGTCGAACGGCATGCCGAAGTGTTCCAGCTCATACACGACCTTCGGTGCTTCGCGGCACATGAATTCGATCGCATCCTGGTCGCCCAGATAGTCGCCACCCTTCACGGTGTCGAACATGTGCCAGTACCAGTTGTCTTCCGCCATATTGCCCAGCGAAGCACCGATACCGCCCTGCGCTGCCACGGTGTGGGAGCGGGTCGGGAACACTTTGGACAGCACGGCCACGTTCAGGCCGGCTTCCGCCAGTTGCAGGGAAGCGCGCATGCCGGAACCGCCGGCGCCGACGATCACCGCGTCAAAGCGGCGGGATGGGATTGCAGATTTGATAGCTGCCACGATTAAACACTCCAGAGAATCTGTACCGACCATACGGCGCAGCCGATCAGCCAGCCGATGGTGATGATTTGCAGGGCCAGGCGGATGCCGACGGGCTTGACATAGTCCATCCAGATATCGCGCATGCCGACCCAGGCGTGGTAGAACAGGCCGGCGAAGGTCACCAGGGTAAACAGCTTGAACCACTGGTGCGAGAACAGGCCTGCCCAGCCCTCATAGGTATAGTTCGACGAAGTGAAGAAGGTCACCAGCAGGATGGCGGTGTAGATCACCATCAGTACGGCGGTCACGCGTTGCGCCAGCCAGTCTTTCAGGCCGTAGTGGGCGCCGACTACCAGGCGTTTTGGACCAATGTTATTGTTAGCCATTTAGAACACTCCAAACAGTTTCAGTGCAACCAGCAGGGTCGCGATGATGCTGATCACCAGCACGGTGGCAGCGGACTTGCGGGCGGAATCCTTGTCCAGGCCTACGTGGGTGTCCATGATCAGGTGGCGCACGCCGGAGCAGAAATGCTGCATATAGCCCCAGAACAGAGCCAGGAAGATCAGCTTGACGAGGGGGGTGGAGGCGATGCCCTGGAAGTAGGCGAAAGAATATTCGGAGCGGAGGCTTTGCTCCAGCAGGTACAGCACCACGGGCAGCAACGCGAACAGCAGGAAGCCACTGATGCGGTGCAAAATGGATACGAAGCCGGCCAGCGGCAGGCGATAGTTCGACAGCTCCGTTACATGGATATTACGGAACTCCCGCCGTTCTTTTTTTGGTGCTTCCCGCACGGCTTCAGACATGACACAACCTCCTTGTACTTATTGCTAATTGATTGCAAAAAAAATGGTGAGTATGCGATTTTCGCCTATTTCTGCCCCACAAACCAATATGTATTGTTACATATAACCAAAATTTTATTGCGGCGCATCCAAAAGTTATCGACCCGTCAACACCCCTCAGCTCAGGTCGTTTTGGTAGTGGTGGCGCTCGGTCAGATACAGCCCCCGACGCAATTCCACCGGCTTGTCTCCATACGTGTAGGACACGCGCTCGCTGGCCAGCAAAGGCGTGCCGGCGGCTACTTTCAGCAGCCCTGCATCGTCCTGCGCGGCGCATACGGCGCGGATTTTTTCGGCCGCGCGAATCATGCGCGTGCCGAATTCGGATTCGAACAGGCCATACATCGGCCCCTTGTATTCGTTCAGGCGTTCAGCGGTCAGGCCTTTGAAGATCAGGCCGGGCAGCCACATTTCCTCGACAATGGTCGGCACGCCGTCGAAGGACTGCACGCGCTTGATGTAGACCACCGAGTCACCGGATTTTAGATCAAGCAGGCGCGCCACGTCGGCGGGTGCACGCAGGCGCTTGACTTCGATGAATTTGCTCTCCGGGTAGTGCGGCACGCCCTCGTCGGGCATCAGGCGCAGGAAGCGGAAATGGGCGCGCTCCTCGTGGTGGGTGGAGACGAAAGTGCCCTTGCCCTGCTTGCGCACCACCAGGTTCTCCGCGGCCAGCTCGTCGATCGCCTTGCGCACCGTGCCCTGGCTGACCTTGAAGCGGCCGGCCAGCTCGACTTCGCTGGGAATCAGCTCGCCCGGCTTCCATTCGCCGGACTGCAGGCTCTGCGTAATGAGGGCCTTGATCTGCTGGTAGAGGGGAGAAAAAGTGGGGGATGGCCCCGCCGTAAGGCCTGCCGGCGCACTGGATGCGGGCGCCGCCGGCGCACTTGCGCCGTTGTTGTTCTGATTGGGCGGGACGGGGTTCATAGACCGCGATTTCACCACAAAAGCCCTTGCTCGTCCAGCAAAATCCCGCATAACTTATCTGTCTTATATAAGACATAAGATATGATTGACAGTGAGCAAATAGAGGCCTACACTCGCCGTCGATGCTGGTCCTGGCAGCCTTGCGTACGCGCCGACCTGAACAGGATGAGCATAGTTCGTGCAGCGTGCAAATTCAACTACGCTGTTGCGGTATCATTACGTGCTTCGGACCGTTTTCTATTCCAACTTTGGAGATTCATCATGGCTAAAACCCCAATGCGTGTTGCCGTCACCGGCGCTGCCGGCCAGATCGGCTATTCCCTGCTGTTCCGCATCGCCAACGGCGACATGCTGGGCAAAGACCAGCCAGTTATCCTGCAACTGCTCGAAATCCCGGACGAGAAAGCCCAGAAAGCGCTGAAAGGCGTCATGATGGAAATCGACGACTGCGCTTTCCCGCTGCTGGCCGGCATGACCGCCCACTCCGACCCGATGACCGCCTTCAAGGATGCCGACGTGGCCCTGCTGGTTGGCGCGCGTCCACGTGGTCCGGGCATGGAGCGCAAGGACCTGCTGGAAGCTAACGCACAGATCTTCACCGTGCAGGGCAAGGCGCTGGACGCCGTCGCTTCGCGCAACGTGAAGGTGCTGGTGGTCGGCAACCCGGCCAACACCAACGCATACATCGCAATGAAGTCGGCTCCTTCCCTGCCGGCCAAGAACTTCACCGCCATGCTGCGCCTGGACCACAACCGCGCCCTGTCGCAAGTGGCTGCCAAGACCGGCACCCAGGTGAAGGACATCGAAAAGCTGACCGTGTGGGGCAACCACTCCCCGACCATGTACGCCGACTACCGCTTCGCCACCGTGAACGGCAAGTCCGTCAAGGATCTGATCAACGACCAGGAATGGAACGCCAACGTGTTCCTGCCGACCGTGGGCAAGCGCGGCGCAGCGATCATCGAAGCGCGCGGCCTGTCTTCCGCCGCTTCCGCAGCGAATGCAGCGATCGACCACGTGCGTGACTGGGTGCTGGGCACCAACGGCAAGTGGACCACCATGGGTGTTCCTTCCGACGGTTCCTACGGCATCCCCGAAGGCATCATGTTCGGCTTCCCGGTGACCACCGAGAACGGCGAATACAAGATCGTGCAGGGCCTGGAAATCGACGCATTCTCGCAAGAGCGCATC
>DASWYX010000283.1:0-2103 GCA_036404755.1 Pseudoduganella sp. | reverse complement strand
TGGCGCCGTGCGTCAGCAGCACCTGTTCGGCTTCCAGCGGGAACAGCTCTTCGGACATAGTCGCCGCCATGTATTGGCGCAGGCTGGGGAAGCCGAGCGGATGGCCGTAGCCGCGCAGGCGCGTGGAAGGAATGCGCATGGCGTGGCGGACGGCGTCCAGGATGGTGTCTTCGCCATACCACTCGGGCGGCAGCCAGCCGGCGCCGACGGGCAGGGCTTCTGAGGCGCCGGAGTAAAGCTCGGGCGTGAGCGCGTCCACTGCGGCCGGGCCGGCGGCCAGCGCGGTTGGCGCCAGCAGGGCGGGGAGATCCTGGCGCGCAACAAAATAGCCGGAGCCGCGGCGCGAGGAAAGCAGGCCCAACGTGACGAGGCGGTCGTAGGCTTCGACCACTGTAAAGGTGCTGATGCCATTACACTTCGCGAACTGCCGCACCGACGGCATTTTAGTGCCAACGCGCAACTCGCGGCTGCCCACCATGGCGCTGATCGCGTCAACGATCTGGTCCACAAGGCTGCCCTTGCGTGCCCGCTCGATTGCCAGCACCGGCCAGCCGGGCTGTTCAACGCTCATGCCTTGCATTTTCTTTCTCCGCAACGACCAACTGTACTGATTATGACGCCTGTACGGTTGGATGGTTTCCGCGTGTGTGTATATGTGCCATAGTTACCTTGCTGTCTATTATTGCATCATGATTTTGCCAGTTGGTAAAGTTTTTTGAGCTTTGTAAAAAAACCGCAACCCAGGGTCAGACCCGCCGGGTCTGACCCCGACGTTAGGGTTTAAAAGGAGAATAGACAAATGAACGAGTCCAGGCCCGAGTCAATGGCATCCTTCTGGATGCCCTTCACGAACAACCGAGACTTCAAAGCCAGTCCGCGTTTGCTGGCTTCCGCCGAAGGGGTGTACTACAAGGACGTGGACGGCCGCCCGATCCTGGACGGTACGGCGGGCCTGTGGTGCGTCCCCTGCGGCCACTCCCATCCCAAGATCGTGGCCGCGGTACGTGAAATGGTCGGCCAGCTCGATTTTGCGCCCACCTTCCAGATGGGCCACCCCGCCGCCTTCGACCTCGCCGAAAGGCTGATGGACTATACGAACCACAAGTTCGGCCACGTCTTCTACACCAACTCCGGCTCCGAATCCGTGGACACCGCCCTGAAGATCGCGCTGGCCTATCACCGCGCACGCGGCGAAGGCAGCCGCACCCGCCTGATCGGCCGCGAGCGCGGCTATCACGGCGTGGGCTTCGGCGGCATCTCGGTGGGCGGCATCGCCGGCAACCGCAAGCCCTATGGCGCCATGCTGCCAGGCGTGGACCACCTGCCGCACACGCATAATATCGAGAAGAACGCCTTTTCGCGCGGCGAGCCGGAACATGGGGCCAACCTGGCCGACGAGCTGGAACGCATCGTCGCTCTGCACGACGCCTCGACCATCGCCGCCGTGATCGTGGAACCTGTCGCAGGCTCCACCGGCGTGCTGATTCCGCCGAAGGGCTACCTGAAGCGGCTGCGCGAAATCTGCAGCAAGCATGGCATCCTGCTGATCTTCGATGAAGTGATCACAGGCTTCGGCCGCCTCACCACGCCCTTTGCCGCCGACTACTTCGACGTCGAGCCGGACATGATGACGACCGCGAAGGGCCTGACCAACGGCACCATCCCGATGGGCGCGGTGTTCACTAAGAAGTTCATCCACGACGCCTTCATGGATGCACCGCCCGGCATTGAACTCTTCCACGGCTATACCTATTCCGGCCATCCGGTCGCCTGCGCCGCTTCGCTGGCTACGCTGGACGTATTCAACACCGAAGGCATCCTCGATCACGCGAAGGAAATCCAGCCTTACTGGGAAGACGCCGTGCACTCGCTGAAAGGCTTGCCGAACGTGATCGACATCCGCAGCATCGGCCTGGTGGCGGGCATCGAACTGGCTCCAGCCCCCGGCAAGCCAATCGGAGCGCGCGCCTATGCCGCGTTCAAGAAAGCATTCGCGGAAGAGGGCATCCTGATCCGCACCACGGGCGACATCATTGCGTTGTCGCCGCCGCTGACCTTTGAGAAGAAGCACATCGACGAACTGTTTGGAAAGCTCACGAAGGT
>DASWYX010000282.1:0-2343 GCA_036404755.1 Pseudoduganella sp. | reverse complement strand
GGTCGCGCCAGCCATGGCGTTGCCGTACAGCTCCAGCGTGAACGGCGAAGAGCCGGTGTATTCCACGCCGAAGAAACGGTATTTGCCGAACTCGTAAGCCGAGCCCAGGGTACCGTTCAGGTTGGTCTTCGCGCCATCGATGCTGATGTTCTGGCCGCTCAGCGTCAGCACGAAGTCGTACACGCCAGGGTTCAGGCCAGTAAAGGTGATGACGTCCAGGCCGCCCGACAGCAGGCCGTCGCTGCCATTGGTCACGCCGATGAAGTGGTTATCGGTGTCCAGCACCGGCGTGGTGGTGATAGCGACGGTTTGGTCAGCAGCAGAAGCGCCAAAAGAAGCAGCGGCCAGCAAACCTGCGATTGCGAATTTCAGATTCATGATGCCATTCCTTTATGTGAGAGTAGTCGTCGCTGGTCTAGATCTCGTTTTAAGGATGAGCAAAGAATAGCATTTTTCTAAAGATTGTCAGGGGCGCACGATTGAAGAGTTAACAATTTCAGACAGTCTCAGCGTTGAGGGTCATTCGTGCTACGGTCAGCGTCGTTTTGTGGTGAAGATGGCTCAGCCTTTTCGGGTGCCTCGGCGGGCGGTTCAGCCGGCTGTTCCGGTTGTTGCGGTTCCTGCGGCGGCTCCTGTGGCGGTTCCTGCTGCGGCGCGGGCTTTGGCTGCGGCATGGCGGGTTGCATGCCGGGTTGCATCCCGGGCTGCTGCGGTTGCAGCGGATTCGGGGGCGCGGCCGGTGTCTGCGGCGGCTTGACAGCCGTGGTCACGGGCGCCACCGCGGTCTCCGCCGAGAACTTCCAGTCGGAAACGTGCGCCTTGCCTTCGAAGCTGACGAAGCGCTGCGGGAAGTTGCCGATCTTGATCGGCTCGGCGCTGGATAAACTGTATATACCGATAATGCCGCCCTCCTTGGCCGACATCGAACTGGTGGGCGGCGCGCTCATTGGCGGCGTTCCCGGCGCGCCCGGCATGGCGCCCGGCGCTGCGCCCGGTGTTCCCGGCTGGTTGATGCCCGCCCGCACCAGCCCCCACTCCGGCTTGCCCGTCATCGGATCCACATAGATGCGGCGCAGGTGGCGGCGCACCTGCGGAAAGCGCGGATCCTTCAGCAGTTCGTTCAGGGATGGCGGGAATGTGGGCTGCCCTGGCGGCGTGGCCGCGGCATAGCTTTGCAGGGCGTCGCTGAATTCGGCGCCGATGCGCAGCAATTCCTCCTCGGCCGCCGCGCGCTGCATCGTCACGCCAAGGCGAAGCGTGGCCGCGCCTACCAGGCCGATGATGGCAACGAGGATCACCACGCTCAGGTAGGTGAACCCGCGCTGCTTACCAGTCCGAATAAGGCTTGCCGCTGCGGTCATTGCCGGGGGCCCCGCTCTTGATGTCGGACACGCCGCCCTTGGTCACATCCTCGGGCGGCACGATGATCCAGCTATCGGCCTTCTCCGTGATCGGATCGAGCGGAACGGAGCGCAGGTATTTTTTCTCGACCAGCTGCTCCAGGCTGTCCGGATAGCGGCCCGTGTCGCCGTAAAACTGGTCGATCACCAGGCGCATATTGCGCAGGTTATCGGCGAGGACCGTTTCCCTGCTCTTGTCCACGCTGGGGAAATAGCGCGGCACGGCCAGCGTAAGCAGCAGCGCGATGATGCCCAGCACCACCAGCAACTCGATCAGCGTGAAGCCTTTGCGTCTTACCATTTGCGGTACGGGATGCCGTTCAGGCCCACCGCCTCCGAGGTTGAATACACGTCATACACATCTTCCCCTTCGCGCGGATCGTCCGCCTCGCTGGCGTAGCTGCGCTTGCCCCAGGTCTGGGCGTCGGTCAGGTTCGGATCGCTGCTGAAGGGATCGCGCGGCACGCGGCGCAGGAAGAAGATCTTGGCGCGCTTGGGACTCTTCTGGTCCGGCACGCCCTCCACCAGCAGCTCCAGGTTTTTCGGATAGCCGTTGCCGGTGATCGACTTTGCGACGCGCCCCTCGTCGTAGGCGACCTTGTAGGCGTCGATCGCCTTGCGGATTTCATGCAGGCCGCGGCGCAGGTCCTGCTCGTTGCGGCGCTGGACGACCGTCTGCCCCACCGGCACGGCGAGCGTGGCCAGCAGGCCGAGAATGGCCAGCGTGACCAGCAGTTCGATCAGCGTGAAGCCGCGCGCGCGCATCGGCTTGTTACCGCACCGGCTGCGGCTGCGTTTGCGGCGTGGGCGCCGGCTGTGCGGGCGCTGCAGGCTGCGTGACGCTGGTGGCGGGGCCAGGCTGCTGCGTCGACAGCGGCACACCGGCCGGCGCGGTCAGGTCCGGCGCGGGCTGGATCTGGCCGGGCATGGCGCCTGGCTGCAG
>DASWYX010000281.1:0-9867 GCA_036404755.1 Pseudoduganella sp. | reverse complement strand
GTTTTCCACCAGCCTTAGCGGATGATCGCCCAGCTGCACCACGCCTGCCGTGGCGCCGGACAATTGCCCGCCGTAGAGTTTATGCGCTTCCCCATGCGGGAAAACGATAATGTCGCCTTCGACCAGTTCGATATCGTCGCGCCCACCCACCTGCAGCCGCGCCTTGCCGCGCGTGAGCAAATGGTAGGGAGCGACTCCCGAAGGCATCGCCGGGTGATCGAGCACCCAGGGTGCGCCGAAATGACAGCGGATATCCATGGCTGTCTGCGGTGGATAGAGAGATAGGATTTTGCTGAGGGCATCCATGAGACGAATGAGCAAATAATAGTAGTTTTAAGTCATTCTACGTCGCAGATGGACGATCTAAAATTCCTTCATCGCAAACACTTACTGAAAGGAATTCATCATGTCCCGCCTGTTCAACCAAGCCATCGACCAAGCCACCGGCGACGCAGCCCAACTCTTCGCCGGTATCAAAAAAGCCGTAGGCATGGTGCCCAACGCTTACGCGACCATTGGCAACAACAGTCCGTTGGCACTGCAAGCTGTATTGACTCTGGAAGCTACTCTCGGCAAAAGCAGCCTGAGCGCGAAAGACCGCGAAATCATCAAACTGGCGGTCAGTGAAGATGCGTCCTGCACCTATTGCCTCGCTGCCCATACCCTGTTCGGCCAAAAAGCCGGCCTGAGCACGGAGCAGACCATTGCCATCCGTCATGGCCAGCCTTCCGGCGATGCCAAGGCGGACGCCCTCGCCTCCTTCGTTCACACCCTCGCGACAACGCGCGGCGATGCCCCCACATCCGCCGTGGATGCCGTGAGAGCCGCGGGCTACACCGACCAGCAGATCGTCGATATCCTGCTGACCATGTCCAGCATCAATTTCACGAATTTGTTCAATCGCGTGAACGCCACCGAACTGGATTTCCCCGCCGCTCCTTGAGCATCTAAGCCAGCATAGCAAAAGAAAAAGCGCACCGCCTTTCGGGGGTGCGCTTTTTTTACAATGTTGCGATGAAGTTACGGATTCTGCTTGTTGTACTGGTCCACGCCGTGCAGGATTTCCTGCTTGGCTTCTTCCGGGCCAAACCAGCCGTCCACCTTCACCCACTTGCCCGGCTCCAGGTCCTTGTAGTGTTCGAAGAAGTGCTGGATCTGCTGCAGGCGCAGGTCCTGCAGGTCTTCCGGCTTCTGCCAGTGCTTGTAGATCGGCAGGACCTTGTCCACCGGCACAGCCAGCACCTTGGCATCCTGGCCCGACTCATCGGTCATCTTCAGCACGCCGATGGCGCGGCAGCGCACCACCACGCCCGGGATCAGCGGGAACGGGGTGATGACCAGCACGTCCACCGGATCGCCGTCGTCGGACAGGGTGTTCGGCACGTAACCGTAGTTGCACGGATAGTGCATGGCGGTGCCCATGAAACGGTCCACGAAGATGGCGCCGGATTCCTTGTCCACTTCGTACTTGATCGGATCCGCGTTCATCGGGATCTCGATAATCACGTTGAAATCGTTCGGCACATCGCGGCCGGCCGGTACTTTGTTCAGGCTCATTTTTTTCCTCGGGTTAATGCGAATTCAGTCAGTTGAACCTTGCAATTATAGCTCCGCGGGCGCCGCTTGTGCGGCGCACAACATCACAGGATGGTCGCAAGGGCGCACTGGCGGTAGTGGTTGGCGGCCTCGTCGGGCTGGGAAAGCGCTTCGTGCAGCTGGGCCAGCTTCAGGTGGGATTCGCGCACCATGCGCGGTTCGGTGGCGTCGGACAGGGCCTGCTCCAGGTAGCGCTGGGCCTTGCCCCACAGTTTCTGCTTCAGGCACAGCGAGCCCAGGGTCAGGGCCAGCTCGGCATCGGTAGGACGGTCGCGCAGCCAGCCTTCGCAGTGCTCGATCTGGGCCAGCAGCGCGGTGGAACCGGCCGGGGCGGCGGCGTCGCGGTAGGCGCGCACCACGCGGTCGTCCCAGTTCGCGGCCAGCGCTTCCTCGCACACCTGGCGCGCTTCGTCGTGCAGGCCGCGCTCGTTCAGCGCGGTGGCCGCGCGGCAGGCCACATAGGGTTTCACACGGTCGGCGGTCGGAATCGTCGACCACACGCGCTGGATGGACTCGGCATCGTGGCTGCTGCTGGCCAGCAGGTCGTCATAGGCCAGTTCGCGCAGGCGGGCGGAAAGGGCCGGGTGCAGGGCCTTGTGCTTGTCCAGCAGGCGCACCAGGCGCAGCACCTCGGGCCAGTTCTTGGCCTGCTGGTGCGCCTTCAGCGACAGCTGCAGCGCGTGGATATGGCGCTGGCCGCTCTCATGCAGCTCGCGCACCGCTTCCAGCGCCGCCTCGGCCTGGTGGTCGTCCACCAGCAGCTCGGTGGACGTCATCAGGCGTGCGGTCTTCATGCCGTTGTCGTCCGCGATGCGGTTCAGCCACTGCTCGCGGCGCGCGTGCTGGCGCATGCGATGGGCGGCGCGGGCGCCGATCAGGGCGGCCACGCCGGCATTGTCCGGCAGCTCCGCGGCGCGCAGGGCGGCCTTCTCGGCCTGGCCGAAGCGGCCTTCGAACAGGGCTTTCAGCGCATCGCGCAAGCCCTTGTTGCCGTCGCGTTCACGCTTGCGCAGGCGGTACTCGGCCACGCGCGCCGGCATGCTGGTGGTGGCGCGGAAGGCGCGCACCAGCACGTACAGGAAGACGAACAGCAGCACTTCCAGCAGCACGAAGAAATTCAGGGACAAATCCACGCGGTACGGCGGGTAGAACAGCACCACATTGCCCGGATTGAAGCGCGCCGTCACGGCGATGCCGATGGCCGCAGCCATCAGGGCGACTAACCAGAGGAATAAACGCATCTTATGGCTTCGCCTTGTAGTTGCGCACGGCGTTCAGGGAATCCGCCAGCGTCGGCATTTCGATCGACAGGTTGCTGCCCTGGACCTGGCGCAGCAGCTGCTGCACGGTCTGGGTCTGCTTGGCGCGGGTGTCGAAATACTTGGCCAGGGCTTCCTGCGCCGCCAGCAGGTCGGCGCGGAAGGCCGCCTCGTTGCGGGACAACAGGGCCATGCGCGCGTTCAGCAGGCGCAGCTTGAGGTTCTCGCGCAGGAAATACGAATGCGTCGGCGACAGCATCAGCGCTTCCGGCGAGTCCACCGTGCGCACACGGATCAGCTGCGTCACTTCGGACCACATCTCCGTGCTCCAGTCATGCCATGCATGCTGGACGCGCTGGGCCCAGGTTTCATCGGCCGGGGCGGTTTCCTGCGTCGGCGCGACGCCCTTGGCGGCGCGCGGCTTCAGCTTCTTCTCGGGCAGCGCCGGCGCGGCGGGCTTCTCGTCGGCCAGCAGCGGCAGGTTGTCCACCTGGGCGATCACGTTATCCAGGCGCACGGCCAGGCCCACGTTGTCCACGCTAGGCAGGGCCTTCAGGCGCTCGATATCCTTGGCGATGGCGCGGCGGATGGTGATGAACTGGGGCTTGTCCGAACGGGACAGGCTGCGGTCCGCGTTCTGCAGCGCGATCAGCGCACCCGGCACGTTGCCGGCCAGCTGCAGCTGCTGGCTGGCGGTGGACAGCACCTGCTCGATCTCGGCCAGCGCCCACTCGTCGCGGTTCTTGGAGAGGTCCTGGTACAGCTGCTCCAGGGCCAGCTGCTGGCTCTGGGCTTCCTGCTGGCGGCTTTCCAGCAGGCCTACCTTGATTTGCAGCTCCTTCGTCGTTTCCTGGGTGGCGCGCACCAGCTGGCTGGTCTGCGTATTCGAGTTGTCGCCCGCCTGCAGGCGGCGCGCCATCTCTTCGCGCAGGTTGCTGACCCGCTTGTGCGAGGACCAGGTCTGGGCCGCCAGCAGGATGCCCAGCACGATGACGGCAATCGTCAGCGGGCGCTGGAAGGCCCCGGCCATGCCGGGCTCGCGGGAGGCTGGGGCGGGGGCCGCCGGGGGTACAGGAGTCGGTTCCACGGTCTGGCTGCTCTGCGGGCCAGATGAGGAGTTTGGCAAAGTAGGTAAATCGTTCATGGTCGTGATTGTAACGCGGCGAGCAGGCGTTCGTCGCCAGAACCTGTCAGGGTCACCCTCTGGCAGCCCAGGGCAGCCGCAGTGTCGGCAATCCGGGCGTGGGGGACGATCAGGTGCTGTTGTTGCAACTTTGCAACGCTTGCAGGTCCGTCAAGTTGTTCGGCCAGCCGGGCCAGTCCGCGCAGAGCTTCGGAGCTGGTAATCAGCCAGTCGTTGGGTTCCGCCAGCAGCTTGCGCAGCCTGGCGGCCAGCGCGCCGTCCAGCACCGGGACGCCGCGGCGGTATGCGGGCAATAGTGTCACATCTGCGCCGGCCGCGCGGAAACTGTCAGCCATCAGCTCGCGGCCGGATTCGCCGCGCACGATCAGCACGCGGCGCCCTTTTAGCGCCGCCAGGTCCAGGACCTGCAGCAGGTGCTCGGTATCGCTGTGCGCCGGATCGGCGGGGCTGACGATGTCGCTCTCGGCCAGGCCATGCGCCAGCAGGGCGGCGCGGCTGCCCTCGCCCACCACGGCGGCGCGCAGGCCGGCCGGCCATGCGCGGATATGGGGGAAGGCCGCGTCAATGGCGTTGGGCGAGACGAAGGCCACCAGCGCATACGGCGTGAGGTCGGCCAGGGCGGCTTGCAGCGGCGCCTGGTCGGGCAGCGGCGAAATTTCCAGCAGCGGCAGCACTTCCACGGCGCGGCCCAGCGCGGCGACGCGCGAAGCCAGTTGCCCGGCCTGGGCCAGTGGACGGGTGATGACGACTGTGGAGGTCATGCGGCGCGGGTCAGCGGACGCAGTGGCAGGCATGGGCGCCGTCAGCCGGCGCCGACATCCGTGTCGCGGCCCGCGTTCGGCGCACCGGGCGCCGCGTTCGGGTCCATGTCGGGCGCGGCATCGGCCAGGCTGGCGGCCAGGATCGCGGCGGCGTCCTGCCCGCGCAGCAGTTCGGCCACGTCATGCCCCAGCTGCTCGGCATCGGCAGCGGCGCCGCGCACTTCGGCGCTGGCCACGCGCGAGCCATCCGGCGTGGCGACCATGGCGCGCAGGAACATCTGGCCGCCGTCCACGGTCGCATAGGCCGCCAGCGGCACCTGGCAGCTGCCGCCGAACACCCGGGACACCTGGCGCTCGGCGCGCACCGCCTGCGCGGTCGGCAAATCGTTCAGCGGCGCCAGCAAGGCGCGCAAGTCCACACCGTCGGAACGCTCGGCAATCTCGATCGCCATCGCGCCCTGCCCTGCGGCGGGCAGGCTGGCTTCCGGCTCCAGCAGCGCCTTGATGCGCTGGGCGAGGCCCAGGCGCTTCAGGCCGGCCGCCGCCAGGATGATGGCCGCATAATCGCCGCGATCCAGCTTGCCCAGGCGGGTATCCAGGTTGCCGCGCAGAGGCTTGATGACCAGGTGCGGATAGCGCGCCGCGATCAGCGACTGGCGGCGCAGGGAGCTCGTGCCCACCACGGCGCCGGCCGGCAATTCGTCCAGCGAGGCGTAGTCATTGGACACGAAGGCGTCGCGCGGATCTTCGCGCTCCAGCACCGCCGCCAGGGCAAAGCCCTCCGGCAGCTCCATCGGCACGTCCTTCAGCGAATGCACGGCCAGGTCGGCGCGGCCTTCGGCCATCGCCACCTCCAGCTCCTTCACGAACAGGCCCTTGCCGCCCACCTTGGACAGGGTGCGGTCCAGGATCTGGTCGCCGCGCGTGGTCATGCCTAGAATTTCGATGCTGCACTGCGGATATAATAAAGACAAGCGCGCGCGGACATGCTCGGCCTGCCACATGGCCAGGCGGCTTTCGCGCGAGGCGATCACCAAACGGGAAGGGATCTGAAGGGCCAATTCTGAAGTATTCAAAACCTGTTCTTTCGCTGTTGCTGACGCTGAACCGGCGTTCACCAGTAAAAGCAGCGCGTGATTAAGATCATAAATTTTATCATGCGCGCAACATGCAAACTGCGGCCATAAGCCTTACGCACAATATATGCACGACCATTCAACATCTTTGTGAAGATTTACTATGGCAAATCAAGTTAGTGCAACAGACGAACATGGCGTCGACAAGGACGCGCCTTTGAAGGAAGACATCCGGCTGCTGGGCCGCCTGCTGGGCGATGTCCTGCGTGACCAAGAGGGAGAAGAAGTATTTTCCGTGGTTGAAACCATCCGTCAGACAGCCGTGCGCTTCCGCCGCGAGGCCGATGCAGGCGCAGCAAAAGAGCTGGACGGCATGCTGAAGATTCTCACGCGCGAACAGACTATTACCGTGGTGCGGGCATTCTCGTACTTCTCGCACCTGGCCAATATCGCCGAGGACCAGCACCACATCCGCCGTCGCCGCGCCCACCTGCTGGCCGGGTCGGCGCCCCAGCGCGGCAGCATCAGCTACGCACTGTGCAAACTGAAGGAGTCCGGCGTAGAACTGGACACTGTCAACAAGTTCTTCAACGAAGCCTTGATTTCGCCGGTACTGACTGCACACCCTACCGAAGTACAGCGCAAGTCCATCCTGGATGCGGAACACGACATCGCCCGCCTGCTGGCGTCGCGCGACCTGCCGCAAACGCCGAAGGAACGCGCAAACACCCTGCACATGCTGAAGGCGCGCATCGCCACGCTGTGGCAGACGCGCATGCTGCGCTACTCCAAGCTGACCGTGGCGGACGAGATCGAGAACGCGCTCTCCTACTACCGCATCACCTTCCTGCGCGAGCTGCCGGCCCTGTACGACGATATCGAATGCGAGATCGCCGAGCACTATGAGCAGCCAGCGTCCACCATCGATGCCTCGTACGTGCAGATGGGCAGCTGGATCGGCGGTGACCGCGACGGCAACCCGAACGTCAACGCCGGCACGATGAAGCATGCGCTGGAGCGCCAGGCCACGACCATCCTGGACTTCTACCTGGATGAAACGCACGCGCTGGGCGCGGAGCTGTCCATCTCGACGCTGATGGTGGCCTGCTCGCCCGAGCTGCAAGCCCTGGCCGACGCCTCGCCGGACACCTCCGCCCACCGTTCGGACGAACCGTACCGCCGCGCCCTGATCGGCATCTACGCCCGCCTGGCCAGCACGGCCCGCGCGCTGGGCGCCACCAACATCCTGCGCAAGGAAGTAGGCCACGCCGAGCCCTACCCCTGCCCGGCCGATTTCGTGGCCGACCTGAAGGTGCTGGTCGATTCGCTGGACGCGAACCACGGCAGCGAAATGGCCCGCCCGCGCCTGACCACGCTGAAGCGCGCCGCCGAGATCTTCGGCTTCCACCTGGCGTCGCTGGACATGCGCCAGTCCTCGGATATCCACGAGCGCGTGCTGGCCGAACTGTTCGCCAAGGCCGGCGCCCACGCCGACTATGCCTCGCTGGACGAAGACGCGAAAGTCAAACTGCTGCTGGCCGAACTGGCGCAACCGCGCCTGCTGTATTCGCCGTACATCGAGTATTCGGACGAAACCACGTCCGAGTTGACCATCATGCGCGCGGCTTACGATATCCGCCAGCGCTACGGCCAGCGCGCCATCCGCAACTACATCATCTCGCACACGGAGGAAGTGTCCGACCTGCTGGAAGTGCTGGTGCTGCAGCAGGAAACCGGCCTGCTGCGGCGTAATGCGGACGGCTCGAGCAAGTCCGACCTGATGGTGATTCCGCTGTTCGAGACCATCCCCGACCTGCAGCGCGCCGGCGGCATCATGGAAGCCTTCATGGCCCTGCCGTTAGTGAAGGAACTGATCGCCCAGCGCGGCCAGATCCAGGAAGTGATGCTGGGTTATTCGGACTCGAACAAGGACGGCGGCTTCCTGACATCGAACTGGGAACTGTACAAGGCCGAGATCCGCCTGATCGACGTGTTCGGCAAGGCCGGCGTGAAGCTGCGCCTGTTCCACGGCCGCGGCGGCACGGTGGGCCGCGGCGGTGGCCCGAGCTACGAAGCGATCCTGGCGCAGCCGAAAGGGACGGTAAATGGCCAGATCCGCCTGACGGAACAGGGCGAGATCATCGCGTCCAAGTTCTCGAACGCAGAGATCGGGCGCCGCAACCTTGAACTGCTGGTGTCCGCCACGCTGGAAGCGAGCCTGACGCCGGCCCCGGCCGACGCCTGCCATGGCGAGCAGCTGCAGCGCTTCGAAACGGCGATGGCGGAGATTTCCGAGCTGGCCTACAAGGCTTACCGCAATCTGGTGTACGAAACCCCGGGCTTTACCGACTACTTCTTCGCGGCCACGCCGATCGCGGAAATCGCGGAACTGAACCTCGGTTCGCGCCCCGCTTCCCGCAAGTCGACGCGCCGCATCGAAGACTTGCGCGCCATCCCCTGGGGCTTCAGCTGGGGCCAGTGCCGCCTGCTGCTGCCGGGCTGGTACGGCTTCGGCAGCGCGATCTCGTCCTGGATCGCGGCCGGCAAGAAGGAGGAGCGCGTGGCGCAGTTGCAGGCGATGTACCGCGAATGGCCGTTCTTTGCCACCCTGCTGTCCAATATGGACATGGTGCTGGCCAAGACCGACCTGGCGATCGCCTCGCGCTATGCCGAGCTGGTAGCGGACGTGGAACTGCGCGAGCGCATCTTCAAGCGCATTGGCGAGGAGTACCACGGCACGCTGGCCCGCCTGGAGGAGATCACCGGCACGAAAGAACGCCTGGCGGGCAACCCGCTGCTGGCGCGTTCGATCACCAACCGCTTCCCTTATCTCGATCCGCTGAACCACCTGCAGGTAGAACTGATCAAGCGCCGCCGCGCGCTGCCCAGCGATCCTGAAAAGGCGGAGCCGCGCGTGAACCGCGGCATCCACCTGTCCATCAACGGCGTTGCGGCAGGCTTGCGCAACACCGGCTGATCCACCACGGCGCATCAATGATCCGCCCTACGCTCCGTCGTCCTGCGTAGGGCCGATCATTCGATCCGCCGTCTCTCCGGAGCCACTAATGCTAAAACTCATCACGACCCTCTCCGCGCTGCTGATAACGACCGCCGCCCACGCCGACCAGCAACCCCGCAAGCTGGACAACTTCGTCGGCATCAACGTCAAGGGCCCGATCAATATGCAGGTCGACGTCGGAAAGGCGCAGACGGTCACGGTCACCGGCGAAAAAGCCTTCATCGACCGGGTCCAGACCGTGGTCGACGGCGGCGTGCTGCGCATCACCTACGACGAGAACGGCCCGAAAAACATCAAGGGCGAATCGAAGATCCTGATCACCGTCCCCGCCTTGACCAGCTTCCGCGTACAGGGCGCCGGCCAGGCCGACCTGAACGGCGTCGCCGGCGAGCGCATCGACATCAGCTTCGAGGGCGCAGGCGCCCTGCACGCCAACGGGAAGGTCAAGCTGCTGCGCCTGAAAGCCCAGGGCGTGGGCGAAGTGAACACGAAAGAGCTGAAGACCGAACGCGCCGACGTCAACTTCAACGGCATGGGCGATGTGGCCGTGCATGCCAGCGACACGCTGAACCTCGTGGTGCGCGGCATGGGCAACCTGAGCTACTACGGCCACCCGAAGACGGTGAACAAGTCCGTCGGCGGCATCGGCAACGTCAGCGCGAAGGACTGATCACCTTCGCGTGTTTCAGCTCGCGCGTGGGCCGGAAGCCCAGCGCCTCGTACAGCGCCTGCGCGCGCTTGTTGGCCGCGCCCACATGCAGGAAGGGCTGCACGCCCTGCCGCTGCATGTGACGCAGGCAGTCCAGGATCAGCAGCCTTGCCAGCCCGCGGCCGGTGTAATCGGGATGCGTGCACACGGCGCTCACTTCGCGCAGCGCGCCCAGGTCCATGCGCTCGCCGGACATCGACACCAGCCGGCCCTGGTCGTGAATGCCCACATAGCGTCCCATCAGGCCCGTGCGGGCGCGGAAGTAGCCCGGGAAGGCCACATTCGTCAGCTCCACCATTTGCG
>DASWYX010000280.1:0-5434 GCA_036404755.1 Pseudoduganella sp. | reverse complement strand
AGTGAATATACATTATAGCTGGTGCTTCCTATACTGCGCTCATCAACAAGAACCTGCCTGACCAAAAAAAGCAGCCGCATCGGAGGAGACATCCCATGGATACCCGCGTTCTGCGCGCCGTCCGCGCCCGTCTTTCTTCGTGGCTGTTTCTCACTAACGCGAGGACACTCCATGAGCCATTCCAACCCACCTGACGTCATCCGCAACATCGAGCGCATTGACCCTGAACTGGTCGCGCGCGCCGCCCAGTACCCGTCTTCCATTCTGGCCGACGTCGCCGGTCGCCGCGGCGCCTTGAGCAGCCGCATCGCGCCGCTGGCGCCGAGCATGCGTCTGGCCGGACCGGCGCTGACGGTCGAAGTGCGCCCCGGCGACAACCTGATGATCCACGCGGCGATGGCGATCGCGAAGCCGGGCGACGTGCTGGTCATCGACGGCAAGGGCGATCACACGAGCGCCTTGATGGGCGAGATCATGGTCAGCCAGTGCATTGCGATCGGCATCGCCGGCATCGTCGTCTACGGCGCCGTGCGCGATACGGAAGCTATCCGTGCGCTGGGCTTCCCGATGTATGCCACCGGGGCCAATCCGAACGGCCCGACCAAGCAGGTGCCAGGCCGTATCAACTGGCCGATTTCCGTGGGCGGCGTGACCGTGCGTCCGGGCGACCTGGTGGTGGGCGACGCCGACGGCGTGGTCGTGGTCGAGCCGGTCAAGGTGCCGGCCGTGCTGGAATGCGCCAAACAGAAGCTGGCCGACGAAACCGCGCGCATCGAAGGCATCCGCAGCGGCGCGCAACTGCGACCGACCTGGCTGGATGGCGCCCTGCGCAAGGCTGGCGTACTGGCCGAAGGAGAAACGCTGTGAGCGCAATCCTCAAGGAACAAGCCACGCGCGACGTGATCATCGTGACCGGCGCAGACTTGGCCGACAAGGCCGTCGCGCTGCTCTCGTCCTACGAACTGGTCTACGCTGGCAAGACACCGACCGAGGATGACTTGGTCGCCCTGTGCCGCCAGCACCAGCCGGTCGCGATCATTGCGCGCTATGGCCGCATCACCGAAGGTGTGATCGCCGCCTGCACCCGCTTGCGCGTGATCTCCAAGCACGGCTCCGGCACCGATACCATCGACAAGGACGCGGCCGCACGGCATGGCGTCGCCGTCAAGGCGGCCGTCGGAGCCAATGCCGCGGCCGTGGCCGAACATGCGTGGGCGCTGATCTTCGCCTGTGCCAAGGACGTGCCGGCGCTCGACCACCGCATGCACGAAGGCCACTGGGACAAGGCCACGCACAAGAGCCTGGAACTCAAAGGCCGCGTCCTCGGCCTGGTGGGCCTGGGCGCGATCGGTACGCGCGTGGCCACGGTCGGCAGCGCGCTAGGCATGCGCGTCATCGCGCACGATCCGTACGCGGCATCGGCGCCTGAAGGTGTCGAGCTGCTGCCGCTGGCGGAGGTCATCGCCGGCGCCGACGTGCTGTCGCTGCATTGCCCGCTCACGAAGGACAACGCCAACATGCTGAACGCGGACACGCTGGGCACCATGCGCCCGGGCGCGATCGTGGTCAACACGGCGCGCGGCGGCCTGATCGACGAGGCGGCGCTGGCTGAAGCGCTGCGCAGCGGCGCCCTGCGTGCGGCGGGGCTGGACAGCTTCCAGGTCGAGCCTTTTACCCCTGGCCATCCCTTCACCGAAATCTCCAACGCCATCCTGTCGCCGCATATCGGCGGGGTCACGAGCGACGCTTACGTCGGCATGGGCACGGCAGCGGCGAGCAACGTACTGGCAGTGCTGGAAGGCAAGCCTGACGTCGGATAAAAACCAAAAGCGCGCGCCAAGACGCGCTTTAACGATTACAGTAACGGAGACGACATGAGCAATATCGATACCATTTCACGCATTGAAGCCGAGACCATGCGCAAGGTCACCTGGCGCATCATCCCCTTCTTGACAGTTTGCTACCTGCTGGCCCTGATCGACCGCGGCAACATCGGCATGGCCGCGCTGCAGATGAACGACGACCTCGGCATCACCAAAAAGGTGTTCGGCTTCGCCGGCAGCCTGTTCTTTATCGCCTACTTCCTGTTCGAGGTGCCCAGCAACCTCGCGTTGCAGAAGTTTGGCGCGCGCAAGTGGATTGCACGGATCATGATCACCTGGGGGCTGGTGTCGGCCGGCATGGCCTTCGTCCAGGGCCAGAGCTCCTTGTTTGTGATGCGCTTCCTGCTCGGCGCCGCCGAAGCCGGCTTCTTCCCCGGCGTGGTGCTCTACCTGACCTACTGGTTCCCCGCCGCCTACCGCGCACGCATGGTGGCCCTGTTCATGGTGGCCGTCCCGATGGGCAGCTTCATCGGTTCCCCGCTGTCCGGACTGCTGCTGCAGGCCGACGGCCTGCTCGGCATGCGCGGTTGGCACTGGCTGTTCATCCTCGAAGGCCTGCCCACGGTACTGCTGGGTATCGCATGCCTGTTCGTCCTGACCGACCGCCCTGAACAGGCTACCTGGCTGAGCGCCGAACAGCGCGGCTGGCTGACGGCCCGCCTGGACAAAGAACGCCAGGACAAGAAGGCCGTCGAGCATCCTTCGATCTGGAGGCTCTTCCGCAGCAAGGAAGTGCTGGGCATGGCGCTGGTCTGCTCGGCCGCGTCGGCTGCCGGGACCGTGCTCGGCGTGTGGCAGCCGCAGCTGCTCAAGTCCTTCGGCCTGACCGTCATGCAGACTGGCCTCGTCAATTCGGTGCCCTATGTGATTGCCGCCGTGCTGATGATCCTGTGGGGCCGTCATTCGGACAAGACCGCGGAACGCCGCTGGCACACCGCCATTCCGCTGACCCTGATTGCCGGTGGCATGCTGGGTACCCTGGTGACCAGCTCTCTCGCGCCGACGGTGTTCCTGCTGTCCTGCATCCTGGTTGGCGCCTATTCGTTCAAGGGACCGTTCTGGGCCCTGAGCTCGAGCTGGATCGCGCCTTCCTCGGCGGCGGCCGGCCTGGCGGGCATCAACGCTGCCTCGAACCTGATCGGCGGCGGCCTGATGGTCAACGCCTACGGCTGGATCAAGGAAGAAACCGGCAGCTATGCCCTGGCGCTGTTGCCAGTCGCCGGCCTGACCGTGGCCAGCATCGTCATGCTCCTCGTCCTGAGCAGCAACGCCAGCCAGGCGGCGCGCAAGGCCGCGCTCCAGGCGACCGTCTAGCCTCAGCCATCGGGCGGCCATCGCTGGCTGCCCGCATCCCGCCTTTCATCTGTACCGGCAGTCGGCGGAGGAACGCGCGCGTCCCTTCGTACCAAACACCTACACAAAAAACCAATCAGGAGACCATGCATGACAACCCGTATCCCATTGCTGATACTGGCCCTGGCGGCCGCATTCCCGGCCGCTGTACTCGCCCAATCCACCGTCCAGGTCTACGGCTCGATCGACGCCGGCCTGCGTTACCAGACCCATGTCGACGCGGCCGGCAACGGCATTCTGACGATGGGCACCGGTAACTACTACTCGAACCGGCTCGGCTTTCGCGGCGTAGAACAACTCGGCAATGGTCTGAACGCCCACTTTCAGCTCGAGAGCGGCTTCAAGAGCAGCACCGGCGAACTGGATAATACGAATAATGTCCTGTTCAACCGGACCGCGGCGGTCGGCCTGGGTGGCAGCTGGGGTTCGGTCAACCTTGGCCGTCAGTACACGATCGGCTTCAAGACCGAAAAGTTCCTCGATCCCTTCGACCACAACTACACGGGCATCGTGCCGCTGTCCTCCGGCGCCGGCACGACCTTGCCGGCGGCGGCGAAAACGGCGGGCCTGAGCGCCTCTTCGTCGTCGGGCACGCGCTTCAACAACGACATCCAGTACGCCGGCAGCTTCGGCGGCCTGACGCTGCGCGCCGAGTATTCGCTGGGCGAAGTTGCCGGCGATGTGCAGAAAGGGGCGGCAAAGGCCGTGGGATTCAGCTATGCGGGCGGTGCGCTGCTCGCGGCGGGCGCCTACACGCGCAAGGAAACCCCCACCGGCTTTACTAACCAAGCCTTCGTGGCAGGCGGCGGCGTAAAATTCCATGGCATCACAGCGAAGCTGTCCATGTCGCGCGAACGCCAGGAGACGGCAAAGGCAGGCATCTACCAGAACACGACCCGCTTCGGTGGCGTCAGCTACGATGTGGGGGCGGTCAATGTCACCGGGGCGGTCTATCGCTCCCGATACGAGAGCGCGACAGGCTCCGGCCTGCGTGAGCTGCGCATGCTTGGCGCCAGCTATGCGCTGTCCAAACGAAGCAACCTGTACGCGGAGTTCGACATCAATCGCTATGGCGGAGCGCTGGTTCCGGCGTCGACGCAGACGAGCCAGCATGGCATGTCAGTGGGTCTGAATCACCTGTTTTGACTAGTGTAAGACTTTTGCAGACTCTGGTCGTGTGAATCATCGTCGTCCGCATTGACGCTGGCATCCGCGTCGGTAACCGGCTGGAGAAGGACATATTTGCCATCCGCCTCACGCCGGACCTAAACATGGCGCAGTGTGTCGCCCTCGAAATCCGCATGTTGGCCAGGATCCACCGGTCAAAGAAATCCTTCAGACGCGTGTTCGCCATGCCGAGTGAAACGAGGGCCTCCAATTTTCCGCCACTACCGTATAACGCGGATAGGTCCGCAACTCTGGCACAGGGAAGTCGGGCAGCATGATGGGAAATGAGACGTCGTCCGGTGCCGGGGTGATGGCGTCACCGAAGCTGTTCCGGCTGCTATGTGGGGGGAACGGCTTAAGCCGCCGTTCTTTAGTCGTGATCGCTCAGCTGGCAAGCGGTGATTGGTGGGGTGTTGGAAGCCGCGTTCGACCGTGTCTTCAACTGAAGTCGGCCGACGGCAGAGAGTTGACACCATGTGAAGGGCTGAGGAACACATTACCGGGACTGGCCAACGCATGAAGAAGGTCGCACCGGGAACTCCTTCACGCGCGTCGCCATCCTAAATCTGACGAATTCCGCCGTCTACGAACAGCTCAATGCCGTTCACAAAACTCGAATCGTCCGACGCCAAAAACACTGCCGCCTTGGCGATTTCGTCCGGCTCGCCGACGCGGCCCATCGGAATCAGCGAAGCCAGGTGGTCGAGGAAGCCTTGCTGCTGGTCTGGATCGGTACCGACGAGCTCGACCAGGCCAGGCGTCTTGACCGGCCCTGGGCTTAGCGTATTCACGCGAATACCGCGGCCCTTCAGGTCGATGATCCAGTTCCGCGCGAACGCACGCACGGCCGCTTTCGAAGCGGCATACACGCTGAACGACTCGGTCCCGCCACTGGCTGCCGTAGAGCCGGTCAGGATCACCGATGAACCTTTACCCAGTAGCGGCAAAGCGGTCTGAACCGTAAACAATGTACCTTTCACGTTCCGCGAGAAGGTGTCGTCGAAGTGTTCTTCGGTGATCTGGCCGAAGTG
>DASWYX010000279.1:0-14343 GCA_036404755.1 Pseudoduganella sp. | reverse complement strand
CGTCTGCAGCGCCTGCACGTCGTAGCTGAAGGTCATGTGATCGAACGAGGCGCGGTACAACTGGCCGCGCGCATCGTAGGCATCGGAAGCCAGCGCGGTCCAGCTATCCTCGTCGATATAGAACACGCGCTTGCTGTAGATATGGCGCTTGCCCGGCTTCAGCACCGCTTCCACCACCCACACGCGGTGCAGCTCCCAGCGCACCATGTCCGGGTTGACGTGATTGGGCTTGACGATGTCCGCCGGGTTCTTGTGGTAAGTGATCTTGTAATTGTTGTAGGGGACAATCATCTCCTTCTTGCCCACCAGCTTGAAGTCGTAGCGGTCCAGCGCACCGTTGAAGACCCAGGCATCGTCATAGGTCGAGGTGCCGACCGAGGCCGGATTCGGCGTATCGTAGGCCACGTCCGGCGCCAGCTTCACGCGGCGCTGGCCCGGCAGGTATTGCCACACCTTGCGCGGCTGGACGGCCGGGTTGACCGCGTCCAGCGTCAGCAACGCTTCGCCGGCCCGGCGTGCGGGCGCGGAGTAGGACAGCTTGATGCGGAAGAAAACATCGTTCTGCCTGGCCGGCTCGCTGACCTTGGGATCGGACAGCGGAAACTCCTGGAAAATTTCGCCGGTGGAGGCCAGGGTCGGCACGCCCGACGCGTCCACGTTCCAGGAATCGAACTTGGTGGCGAAGGCATGGCCCTGGTAGCGCAGCAGGTGGTTCCACATCACTTCATTGCCGGTCTTCGGGATCGGGAACGGCACGCCCGCCAGCGCCCCCTCCACGCCTACGCCGCCATCGGTGGTCTTGGCGCCCAGCGCATTCTTTGCCGTGTTGTCCAGCTGCTGTTTCGGCAGCACCACGCTGCGATGGGTCGGATAGACGTCGACACGGAAAGTGGCGAAGCGCTTCAGCAGCTCTTTCGTGCCGGCGGTGAGCTTGTCCTCCTGGCCGGCCAGGTTCTTGCCGGTGATGCTCAGGCGCGGCTTGTCCGCCGCGAAGGGGTCTTCACGCATGCCGCTGCCCTTGGCCACGGCCGGTCCGTTGGTCAGGCCGCCCGTGTATTCGGGAATCGTGCCCTCCTTGTTGCCCGCCTTTTCGGCGCCGACGGCGGTCAGGGACTGGCCCAGCTGCTTCGCCTCGTCCGGCGAAACCGCGGCCTGCGCTGCGGTGGCGGCCAGCAGCATGGCGGCCATTGCGATGTGCTTGATCTTCATGATCTTCCCCTCAGAAGGTGGTCTTGATGGAAGCGGAAATGAAACCGCGGTCTTTCAGCATCGGCGACACGCCGGCGTTGGAAGCCACGGCGCCGTTGGCGTCGAAGCCCAGCGGCCCGAAGAAGTCGCTCCACTTGATCTCGATCTTGTACCTGGCCCTGACGTCGAAGCTCAGGCCCACGCTGTAATTGCCGGCCTTCTCGTTGCCGCCGACGAGGATGGGCGAGTTGCCCTTCAGGCCATAGCTGACGGCCAGCGGCGACGACAGGTCCACGCCCGGCAGCACCTGGTACCAGGTGGGCGTGAAGTTGACGGCCAGGCCGACGTAGTCGCCATCGACCTTGTCCACGCCCGTGTAACCGGCGCGGCCCTTGTAGAACTGTGCGCCGCGCTTCACGCTGGTGGCGCGGTTCCAGGTCAGTTCACCAATCCAGGTGGCGGCGTCGAACAGCGGGGTCTTGGCGGTTACGCCGAACACATTCAGCACGCCGTGCACGGTATTGCCCACGGCGCCGCTGACTTCTCCCTGTCCCGGCAAGCCTGCCGCGGTGACGACCAATGGCGTGGTCTTGCCGAGGGCGCCGTTCAGCGCGGCGACCACCGGGGCGGCCGTCCCGGCCGGCATCAGCAGCACGGGAGAGCTGGTCAGTGGCATATTGCGGCGGTACGAGATTTCCGCGCCCACCGATACGCCCGCAATGCTCTTGGCAAGGGAGAGGCCGAATACGTCCACGTCGCCGCCGTATTCCAGCTGATACTTGCTCGATGCGCCCAAAGCCGAGGGATAGAACAGGCAGTTGTTGCCCGCCACCGCGGCGCCGGGGATGAAGTTGCGGCATACGGCGTTGCCGGCTGCCGCGCCGCCCGCTCCGCCCAGCATGGCCAGCGGCAGGCCGGCCAGGCGCAGGTTCGCCTGCGGCAGCAGGTCGCCGGTGCGGCGGGCATACAGGCCGAGAGTCCCGTCCAGCCAGTCCGGGCTCCAGCGCACGTTCACGCCCCAGTCACCGCGCTGCTTTGGTTCACTGTCCGCAATCTTGCCGGCTACGCCGAGGGCGCCGAGGTTGAAGCTTTCCGCGCCCTGGAAGCCGTAGTCATAGAAGCCGAGGAAGGAGCCCGATTCCGGCAGGCGCGCCGGCTTCCACTTGAAGAAATACTGTGCGCCCACAGACCAGCCTTCGGCCGGCGAATACTGGGCGGAGGCGGCGGAACGCGGCAGGAACAGCTCCTTCGCTTCCGTGCCCGGCACCGTGTAAGCCTTGATCAGGTCGAGCGCGGACTGGCCATAATTCACGCCATGCACGGGCGTCAGCAGGCTCTCGCCCCATACCTGGGTATGGCGGCCCAGCTTCAGGTTCAGCGGACGCTCGGCGATGTCCGTGTTGTAGAAGACGAAGGCATCCAGCAGCTCGCCGCTGCCCTTGTGATAGCGCTTGGTGTAATTGGAGAGGCCCAGCGCCGGCTTGCCATTTTCCAGGTGGTTGGAGGTGGCGACATTGGTGTTATCCAGGCTGTCATAGGCGAAATCGCGCCAGGCCGCGCCGGAAACGCGCATGCCCATGGACTTTTGCCAGACGACGTCCAGTTCGGACAATACGTCGAAGCGATTGGACACGGTGCCGCGTCCGAAATTGCGGTCGCCGTCGTCGAAGTTCGGATTCTTCAGGATGCCCTGGTGCTGGGCGTTCAGGCGGTTGGCGTAGTTGTATTTGACAGTATTATCGAAACGTACAGACAGGTCGGGATTGCCGGTTTCGATTTCCGTCGCGTACGCGGCGCCGCCCTGGGCGCACAATGCTGCGGCGAGGGCCATGGCGTTGCGCGCGAAGCTGCGCTGGTGTGGAAGCTTGCTCATGCTGCGGGGTCTCCTCCAATGGATTTTTTTTGTGTTTGCGGGTTTTTCCCGTTCTTGTTGGATTTCATCCTAGGCTGCTCCCGCCCTGCCGCCCCCACCCCATAAGAGGGGGGAACACCCCACCCTCCCCCCGTGATGCCGCCGTATAATCAAAACCACAACGACTGCCGAACCGACCGACATGCTCTTTCAGCCCGGCGCCAGCGACACCGCCACCGAACTCGTTCTGAAAACGACGCCGCCCCGCGCGCCGCGCCATATGCTCACGCGTTCCCGCCTGCAGCTGGCCGACCCGCAATTCAGCGGCTGCCCCGTAATAGCCCTGCAGTCGCCGGCCGGCTTCGGCAAGACGTCCATGCTGGCCCAGTGGCGCCGCGAGGCCCTGGGCTCAGGCGCTGCCGTGGCCTGGCTGCTGGCCGACGAGGGCGACGAACCGCAGCGCTTCGTGCGCGCCCTGGTGCAGGCGGTGCGCGCCGGCTGCGCGCGCCCGGCTTTCGGCCGCCAGCTTGTGGACGGCGCCGCCGCATCGGCCAATCCGCTGGATGCGCTGACCGCTTTCCTGGCCGAAGTAGCCGCCACGTCGCTGGACCTGGTGCTGATGGTGGACGATGCCGAACACCTGCCGCCCGCCAGCGCCGGGCTGCTGGGCTACCTTCTGCACAACACCCCGCAAAACCTGCGCGTGGTGGCGGCCGGGCGCAGCGGGCTGCAACCGCTGGCGGAAGACTTGATGGCTTACGGCGATTGCGTGACCGTGGGTCCCGAACTGTTGCGTTTTTCCTACGATGAAACGCGCAAGCTGGTGGCCGTGCGCTTCGGCACCGCCATCGATGCGGACAGCAGCGCGCGCCTGCATGAGCTGACGGAAGGCTGGCCCTTGGGCCTGCAACTGGCGCTGGCGGCGATGGAACAGGGCCGCGATCCCGGCGCCGCACTGGCCGGGCTGGTGGAAGGCAGCGGCGATTTGCGCGAGCGCGTGATCGGCATGCTGCTGGCGCGCCTGGCGCCGGAGGACAAGGATTTCCTCGTCACCGCGTCGATTACGGACACACTGCATCCGGAGCTGTGCAGCGCCCTTACCGGCCACGCCGACTCCGCCGCCCGCCTGGCGCGGCTGGCGCGCGAAACGCCGGTCTTCGTGGTCGCCGAGGACAGTGCCTGGTGCCGCATCCACACGCTGGCGCGCGACCTGCTGCGCCGCCGCCTCGCCGACCGTGATCCTGACCAGTTGCGCCAGATGCATTTGCGCGCGGCCCGCTGGCTGGCCGACCATGGCATGCTGCAGGAAGCAGCCCGTCACGCCCTGGCCGGCGGCGAACACGCCCAGGCTTACGACTGGGCCGAGCAATGCCTGATGGAGGCCGTGCGCCAGGGGCAATTGCAGGCGCTGGAGCAGTGGCGCACGCTGTTGCCGGAAGAGGAACTGGAGCGGCGGCCCCGCCTGCGTCTTGCCGCCGCCTGGGTGCAAGCGCTGGGCGAGCATCACCGCGACAGCGAGCGCCAGGTGGAGCACATCCTGGCCGGCGCTGGCGACAACACCGCCCTGCGCTATGAATGCACGCTGATCGCCTGCGCCGCGGCTTTCTACGCCGACGAGATCGACCGCTTCGTCGAGCTGTTCGATCCCTGGGCCTCGCAGCCGCCGCCCACCAGCGAACCGTGGCTGCTGCAGGCGCATGCCAACCGGCTTGCCGCCAGCGCCCTGTATCGCGGCGACCCGGCACTGGCAAGGCGCCAGCAGCAGCGCGCGCCGCAATCTCTCGCGCAGGACAGCAGCTATGTGCGGCGCTGGGGCGAATTCATCGTCGGCCACAGCTATCTGTGGGAGGGCCAGGTGCGGCTGGCGCAGGATACGGTGCGGCCGGCATTGCAACGCGCCGATGCCGACCTTGGAAGGCGCCATCCCCTGTCCGCCATGTTCGCCGCGCTGCTGGCGGCCATCGTGTTCGACACCGGTGAGGTGGAGGAAGCCCGGGCCCTGCTGGCGAACCGCCTCGACGTGCTAGAGCGAACCGGGACGCCGGACAGCCTGCTGCTGGCCTACCGCACCGCGGCCCGCTGCGCCGCCGCCGAAGGCCTGGAACACCGGGCGCTGGACCTGCTGGAAGCGCTGCATGCCATCGGCGCCGCACGCAAGGCGCCGCGCCTGTGCGCCGCTGCCGCCGTTGAACAGATCCGCCTGCACGCGGCGCAGGGACGCTGCGAGAGCGCGCGCTCGCTGTTGCCGCGCCTGGAGTCCGTTACGCCATCCGGCGCTGGCCCCTTGTGGCGGCAGTGGATTGCCTTGTTCCAGTCGGTCGGCAATGCCTATGCGGCCATCGCCTGCCGCGACTGGCGGGGGGCGCAGGCGCCGCTGGCTGCCGCGGCTGAAACGGCGTCCGCGATGCGGCTGGGGAGGCACGGCGTGGAGCTGATGGCTCTGCGCGCGTTGGCACGCCAGCAGTTGGGCGAGGATGGGGTGCCGCTGCTCGACGAGGCGCTCAATCTGGCGTCCACCTATGGCTTGCAGCGGGCGGTGACGGATACCCATCCCTTGCTGGCGGACTGGGTGGCTCGTCGCGCAGGCGGCGCCAACCCGGGCGGGCCGGCGTCCGCATCCGGCGCGCCTTCCACCTCAGCCTCCGCATCCGCCGGCGTGGCCGCGCCGCGCGTACCGGCTGCATCGCCACGCGCCTTGCCCAGCATGGTGCTGACGCCGAAGGAAAGGGAGATTCTCGAGCTGCTGGCGCGCAATCTGTCCAACAAGGAGATCGCGCTCGCGCTGGGCGTGGGCGAGGAGACGGTGAAGTGGCACCTGAAAAACCTGTTCGGCAAGCTGGACGCCGCGTCACGCAAGCACGTCGTGCGCCGCGCCCAGCTGCTCGGGCTTCTCGAAAACGCGTGACCAACGCAGGGCGCGCATGCGCGGGCGCTGCGCCACCGTGTAGGGCGGATCATTGATCCGCCGTGCATGCGCCGCCGGGACTCCAACACGGCGGATCAATGATCCGCCCTACGCAGCAGTGGCCATGATTCAGCGGTGCGTGCGGTTCTGCCTACGCCACGCGCAGGGCAGCGATCAATCCTTCGGCCAGCCGCCACTCGCCGTAGCCGGACGCCGGGTTAAGGTGCCCCACCTCGCCCAGCGGCACGACATGGCTACCCCACCCAAGCGCCAGCTGCTCGACCCGCGCCAGCCGTCCCAGAGGATCATTGCTGCTGACGGCTGCAATGCTGGGGAACGGCAGCGGTCCGCGCGGCACGGGAAGCCAGCCCGCCTGGTCCAGCTCATCGAGCGTCGGAAAGCCCGGCGGCATGGCTTCTTCGAAATCGGGCGGCGTCGCCATCAGCACACCCTGCACAGGACGGCGGCTCTGCTGCGCCCAATGCGCAACCATGATGCACCCGCCGCTGTGCGCCACCAGGATCGGTTCCCCGTCGATGTCCGCCACCGCGCGCTCGATCGCCTCCACGCGCGCCGCACAGGAAAGGTCCGCCCGGCCCATGGCCGGCACCGTGCGCACCGGCTGGCCGGCCGCCTCGAGCCGGGCCGCGAGCAGGGTTTGCCAGTGCGACTCCACATGGTCGCGCAGGCCGGGAACGATCAATACCGTAGCCAGCGACATCAGGCCACCTTGCGGCGGTTGGGCGCGAAGCCGTTGCGCGCCAGGGCTTCGTCCGCATCGCGATAGAACTCGCCGATGCGGTAGATGCGGCGTGCCTCGTTGCCGTCGGCGATTTCGCGCCCGAATTCGCGCGAGATACGCACCAGCTGCTCGATCTGGCGCACCGAGCTCATTTTCTCCTTGCGGTCCTGGGTCCATATATTGTCCTCGATGCCGCAACGGACGTGCAGGCCCATCGCAATCGCCATCATATTGATCGGCAAAACGTTGAGCATCGACGATTCCAGCGTCAGCACGGAACCATCCGGGCAGGCGCGCACGAAATTGGCCAGGTTGTAAATGTTCGGGGCATCGAAGCCGCCGCCAATGGCCACCCAGGTCAGGATCAGCGGCACATTGGCCGCGCCGCGCCGCATCATGCGCTCCACGGTTTCGAGCTGCGTGATGTTCGCCAGCTGGAAGTGCGCCTGGATGCCCTTGGCCGACAGGCGGCGGATGTGCTCCTCCAGCCATCCGGGGCCGGCCGGAATCGTCATTTCGCGGTAGGCCCGGTATAAGGCGGGATCGGCGATCGAGGTGCCGCGCAGGTCCGCTTCGCACATCTGCTCCACGATATTCATCTGGTTGGAGTTGACGGCCACGGTGACCTGGTCCGGCGCAGGAGTCAGCTCGGCCAGCATATGGCGCGTGTCGTCGCTCAGCCACTTCGCCGCCTCACCCTCGCTCTCCGGCGCGAAGGAGATGGAACCGCCGACCTGGATGATCATGTCCGGCACGCGGGCGCGCACGCCGGCAATCAGCTCATTGAACTTGGACAGGCGCTTGGAACCGTGGCCGTCCATTTCGCGCACATGCAGGTGCAGCACGGTGGCCCCGGCGTTATAGCAGTCAACCGCCTTCTGGATCTGCTCTTCCATGGTGAGCGGAATATCTTCCGGGAAGTCGGCCGGCATCCATTCCGGGCCATAGGGTGCGCAGGTGATGACCAGCTTTTCCTGGTTTTCGGGGAACAGGGAACCGTCGAGGAAATTCATGGGGAATCCTTTACTGAAAGGGGGAATGGACGAATCGTTAGTGCCATCCTCAGAGAATTCGCCCGCCCACGCCCCCCCACCGCAGAGGGGGGCCGCCCTCCCCGCCGGCGCGCACAATCGGCCGGTCTACAGAGCCATTTGCGAGCCAACCATGAACGACACCACTCTCGCCGTCCCCGCCTCCACTTCCCGCCTGCGCGCCGCTTTCGACCGCTACTCGCCCGGCCTGCTGGTCAGCGGCATCATCGCAGCGGCGTCCACCTTCCTGTCGGACCACTATGGCGCTTCGGCCATGCTGTTCGCGCTTCTGCTGGGGATGGCGGTCAATTTCCTGTCGCAGGAGGGACGCTGCGTGCCCGGCCTGGAACTGGCCGCCAAGGGCGTGCTGCGCACGGGCGTCGCCCTGCTGGGCATGCGCATCACCTTCGGCCAGATCGGGCAGCTGGGCAGCTTTCCGCTGCTGCTCGTGCTGGCCAGCGTGGTGCTGACGATTGCCTTCGGCCTGCTGGGCGCGCGCCTGGCCGGCTTCAAATATGCCTTCGGCATGCTGAGCGGCGGCGCCACGGCGATCTGCGGCGCGTCCGCGGCGCTGGCGATTGCGGCCGCGCTGCCCGCCCATCCGCTGCGCGAGCGCGCCACCATCTTTACGGTGATCGGCGTGTCGCTACTGTCCACGGTGGCGATGGTGGCCTATCCGCCCATCGTCAATGCGCTGGGCCTCGACCCGCAGCAGGCCGGCATCTTCCTCGGCGCGACCATTCACGACGTGGCCCAGGTGGTCGGCGCTGGCTACAGCATGTCCACCGAAACCGGCGACACGGCCACCGTAGTCAAGCTGCTGCGCGTAGCCATGCTGCTGCCGGTGATCTTTTCCGTCTCCGTGGTGATCCGCATGCGCAGCGACGGCGCGGGCAGCAAGGTGCCGATGCTGCCCTGGTTCGCCGTGGCTTTCGCCGTGCTGGTGGCCATCAACAGCACCGGCTGGATTCCTCACGTGGTGCAGGATGGCGGCAACGCCCTCGCGCGCTGGTGCCTGGTGACCGCCATCGCCGCCATCGGCGTGCGCACCCGGCTGCAGGAAATCGTCAGCGTCGGTATCAAGCCGGTGCTGCTAATGCTGGCCGAAACGCTGTTCCTCGCCTTGCTGGTACTGGCCGCGCTACTGTGGCACGGCGCCCGTTGACGGTCGCGCCTAGCGGGCAGCGGCGCCGGCCGCGTGCGCGGCGAGCTGCATCAGTTCCTGTGCGTTCAGATCGGACACCAGCGTGTACTGCATGCCCTCCCCCTGCCACTGCACCAACTGGAAGCCGCGACGGCTAGCGAGCTGGCGTGGCGGCGCACTCGCTGCGGCCGCCGGCTGGACGAACATATTGATCCTGTGCAGCCGGTGACGGTACACCAGCACGGCCACCGTGCGGCCCTGCAGGACTTCGAGCCGCGCGCCGGCCAGCGGGAAGCCTTGCGATGCGAAGTCGCGTACGGGTGGAGTGTAATCAAGCTTGCCGGCAAACCAGGGCTTGACGGTATGCTGGTCCGTGGATGCCACGTCGGTCAGGTGATCCACTTGCAGGGACCGCAGATGGCTATCCACCAGCAGCGCGCCCATGTCGGCTGGCGCCGGCGTGAACCAGCGCAGCGCGAGCCACAGGGCCAGCGCACCCGCAGCGAAGCCGCCCGCCATCCAGCCGGCGCGGGCGCGCAGCAGCTCCGGCCAGCGCCAGGAGCGCTGCGGCGGCGCCGAATCGCCGATCTGTCTCAGGATTGCCTGGCGCAGCGTGGTCGGCGCAGTGTGATAGCTGGCCCGCTCGCGCAGCAGCGCGTTCAGTTCATCATCCGTCGGCTTCATGACGCCTGCTCCTTATCCAGCCCGCCCAGCGACTGGCGCAACAATTTCCGCGCGCGCGACAGGCGCGACATCACGGTCCCCAGCGGCACGCCGGTGATGCGGGCGATATCCTCGTACGACAGCGCCTCCAGCTCGCGCAGCACGATCGCCTCGCGAAACGCCCAGGGCAAGGCGCGTATCGCCCCGTCCACCTGCTCGCGGCGCACGCGCACGAGCAGCAGCTGCTCCGGCCCGTCCGCCTCGTCGGGGTAAGCCGCTTCGGCCTCCTCGTCCAGCGGCAGCATCTCATGCTTGCGGGCGCGCAGGTAGTCGAAGCAGGCGTGGCGCACGATGCTCAGCAGCCAGGGCTTGACCGCCTCGCCGCGCAGGCTGTCGAAGAAGCGCCACGCACGCAGACAGGCATCCTGCACCACGTCCTGGGCAGCCTGCTCATCGTGCAGCAGCCAGCAAGCGAGGTTGTACGCCGCATCCAGGTGCGGCAACACTGTCGCTTCGAATCGCGGCCTGTTGGCAGTCAAAGAGCCCTCCTTCTTCAACCAGACGTTGTGACATCACATTTTATTCCCGCAAAAGGCCGGGAATATTTCAGGGCGCTCCCGCGTCTGATAGTCAGGTCCACCCTCACAAGGAGCATGCCATGATTACGCGACGCGATTTCCTCCAGCTTGCCGCCCTTGGCGGCGGAGCGGTATTTGCTTCCGGCCTGGCCGGCTGCGCGCAGACACCGCGCGGCGACGCCGATTTCTATTTCGTCCAGCTGTCGGACACACACTGGGGCTTCAAGGGCGCCGCCAATCCGGACGCCGCCGTCACCCTGCCGAAAGCGGTGGCGGCGGTGAACGCCCTGCCCGTGCAGCCCGACTTCATCGTCTTCACCGGCGACCTGACCCACACCACCGACGACCAGGACGAGCGCCGCCGCCGCATGCGCGAATTCCGCCAGATCGTCGCTGATCTCAAGGTAAAGCAGCATTACTACCTGCCCGGCGAACATGACGCCTCGCTGGACCGCGGCGCCGCCTTCATCGAACTGTTCGGCCCCACCCACTACAGCTTCGCCCATCGCGGCGTGCATTTCATCGCCATCGACAACGTCTCCGATCCCGGCGCGAGCGTCGGCGATGAGCAAATCGCCTGGCTGCAGGGTGAACTGGCCAAAGTGCCCACCGCTGCGCCCATCGTCATCCTGACCCACCGACCCCTGTTCGACCTGGCCCCGAAATGGGACTGGGCCACGCGCGATGGCGAAAAAGTCATGGCCGCGCTGCTGCCTTATCAGAACGTCACCATATTCTACGGCCACATTCATCAGGAACACCATCACCAGACGGCCCACATCCAGCACCACGCGTCGAAGTCCCTCATCTTTCCCCTGCCGGCGCCGGGCTCGCAGGACAAGCGCGTGCCCCTGCCGTGGGACGCGGAGCATCCGTACCAGGGCCTGGGTTTCCGCGAAGTGCGCACAACCCAGCCGCTGCCCTTCACCCTGAACGAGCTGTCGGTGTAAATCATGAACAGGATCAAAGCCTTAACATTGGTGCTGCTGAGCAGCGCGCTACTGGCGGGCGCCGGCGCGCACCACCGCCAGCATGAAGTCGGGGATGAGACTACAATCCAGATCACTGCCCAGCGCTTTCATTACAGTCCTGACGAGATAACGGTAAAGCGCGGCAAACCGGTAGTGCTGGCGATAACATCCCTGGACTTCGTGCACGGCTTCAAGGTGCCGGAGCTGGGCATCCGCGTTGACCTGCCCCCAGGCAGGGTGACCGAGGTACGCTTTACGCCGCAGAAGACCGGCCGGTTCGATTTTTTGTGCGATAACTTCTGTGGCAGCGGGCATGAGGAAATGTCAGGGCGGATCGTGGTCGTTGACTGAACAAGAACTCTGAAAAGGAGATACGCCATGCGCATCCTGCTCCTGCTGCCCTTTCTCGGGCTGCTGCTTACGCCGCTGTACAACTTTGAAAATCCCAGGCTGTTCGGCTTCCCCTTCTTCTACTGGTACCAGTTTGCTTGGGTGCCAGTGACTTCCCTGCTGATCTGGCTCGTCTACAAGAGCGGCAAGAACAAGGGAGAAGAATGATGGACATGCAGATCAACTGGACGGCCCTTGGCGTCTTCATCTTCTTCTTTGTGCTCGTCACGGTGATGGGCTTCCTCGCCTCGCGCTGGCAAGGCGGCGGCACCGAACATGGCGGCGGCGACCTGCAGGAGTGGGGACTGGGCGGGCGCAACTTCGGTACCTGGATCACCTGGTTCCTCGTCGGCGGCGACTTTTACACGGCCTACACCGTGATCGCCGTTCCCGCCCTGGTGTATGCGGTGGGCGCCTATGGCTTCTTCGCCCTGCCCTATACGATCATCGTCTATCCCATCGTCTTCATCATCATGCCCAAGCTGTGGCAGGCCGCACAGCGTGCCGGCCACGTGACGGCCGCGGACGTGGTCTATGGCCGCTACAGCTCGCGCGCGCTGGAATTCGCCGTGGCGCTGACGGGCGTGGTGGCGACCATGCCCTACATCGCCCTGCAGCTGGTGGGTATGGAAGTGGTGATCAAGGCCCTGGGCCTGACGGGCGAGCTGCCGCTGGCGGCCGCCTTCATCGTGCTGGCCCTGTACACCTACTCCGCCGGCCTGCGGGCGCCGGCGCTGATCGCCTTCGTCAAGGACCTGATGATCTATATCGTGGTGCTGGTGGCCGTGGTGCTGGTGCCGGCAAAACTGGGGGGCTACGGCGCCGTATTCAGCGCCGCGCAGGATGCGTTTGCAGCCAAGGGCGGCGCCACAGGGGTCACGCTGAAGCATTCGCAGTTGCTGCCTTACGCCACCCTGGCGCTGGGGTCCGCGCTGGCCGCCTTCATGTATCCGCACACGCTGACCGGCATCTTCGCCGCCAACAGTGCGGACACGATCCGCAAGAACGCCGTCTTCCTGCCGGCCTACACCATCCTGCTTGGCCTGATCGCGCTGCTGGGCTTCATGGCGCATGCGGCCCACCTGCCGATCGCCACCAACAACGATGTGGTGCCGGCGCTCTTCAACGCCCTCTTCCCCAGCTGGTTCGCGGGCTTCGCGTTTGCCGCCATCGCCATCGGCGCACTGGTGCCCGCCGCCGTAATGTCCATCGGCGCGGCCAACCTGTTCACGCGCAATTTCTGGAAGCCCTACGTCAACTCGAACGTGACGCCGGAGGGTGAGGCGAAAGTGGCGAAGATGGTATCCCTGGTGGTGAAGGTGGGTGCGCTGGTCTTCATCATCTTCCTGCCGACCAAGTTCGCGCTGGACCTGCAGCTGCTGGGCGGCGTGTGGATCCTGCAGACTTTCCCGGCCGTGGTCTTCGGGCTGTGGGTGAGCTGGTATCGCGCCCCGGCCCTGCTGGCCGGCTGGGCGGCCGGCCTGATTGCCGGCAGCTGGCTGGCACTGGCCGACGGCATCAAGCCGGTGCACACCTATATGCTGGGCGGCGAAGGCTACACCATCTACACCGGCCTCGTGGCGCTGCTGATCAATGTGGCGGTGGCGTCCGTGGTGCAGGTGGCAACGGGATCGCAGAAGGCCGCCGCCCCGGCCAAGGCCTGATTACTGGCCTTCCACCGACACCCTGAGCGGGCTGCGCTCGCGGGCGATGAAGTCCGCGACCGCGGCGCGCCACTGGTCCATGCGCTTGAATTCGGAAGCGCGGTCCCAGGCGGCCCCCATCAGGTAATTCAGCGGCTGGCCGGACTTCACCTTTGCCAGCACCAGCGAATTGCGGTCGTCCTCGGCGAAGGTGGCGCCGCCGGCCGGGATGGCGACGGCCGTGCCGAAATCGCCGTTGGACTTCTGGTGCACCCATTGCAGCACGGCGCCGCTGGCGGCGTCGTTGGCGGCATCCACCCTGGCTTCCTGGCCCTTGTCCGCCGGCGTCTTGTTGACGCCGACCGCCACCGTCAACTCTGGACGCCCGCCGAACTGGAAAGTGCTGCTGACGCGGTCGAACTGCTGGCCCGCATCCAGCGAAATACGCTTGGTTTCGGAAACGGCCACGCCGCCGCCATCCCAGGTGTCGTAGGTGACTTCAAATACCGTGCGCACCGGGCCGTTCGCCAACACTTTCCAGGTGGCGTAGTTACGGCCGGTCCACAGGCGCTGGCCATCCCATATGCCAGTGCCGCCCAGGCCGCGCGTGGTGCCCACGTTGTACATGTCCATGCCCTCGCCTTCGTCGACGTGGTAATGGTCATGCCCCTTGTTGTACCAGCGGTCCACGATCGGATAGCTGACTTTCTTGAACCAGATATCGATGCCGCTGGTGACCAGCACCTCCTTGCCCGAACCGGCAGGCGCCGGGGCGGCGAGCGCCGGACCATACATGCGGTGGCCGATGCGGTCGTTCTCCCAGGCGAAATCGTCCAGGCGCTCCGGCACGTAGCGGCCGAAGGTCTTCGCCGGGAACACGGGCGCCACGCCTTCGATCTTCTCCACCGTGAAACGTGCAGATTTCTCGCCCTTTGCGAAATCGTGCTGGAACAGCAGTTCGCCATAAGCCGCGCCAACATTCTTCGGGTCCTTCAGCTGCGGCGCCACATTGGTGACCTGGTAAGGCAGCACCTGGCCTTTCGCATCCTTGACCACGATCTGCTGCAGGCGCGCGCCCGGCAGCGCCGCGTTCACGGACGCCCACGGCACGGAAATGGTTTCGGAAGGCCGCGCCGCGTCCAGGTCATTGCTGACGGTGATCGTCATGCGCTCGGCGGCATTTGCAGCGCCGGCGGCAAGCGGCAGGACAAGAGTCAGGAAGAGTTTTCTGCGCAT
>DASWYX010000278.1:0-3666 GCA_036404755.1 Pseudoduganella sp. | reverse complement strand
GAACCTGTACGACGGCTCGCACCTGAACGGATCGCGTGACACCAATGTGTCGGCCAAGTTCGAATGGACGCCGACCGAAGAATTGTCCGTGGTGTTCTCGCCGCGTGCCAGCCGCTTCACCAAGAACTGCTGCGTGATGCCGTACAACTCCATGTCCAATTTTGGCGGCGCAGTCTACAACATCAATAACGGTGCGACCTACGCGGCCGGCAACTATATGCCGGCATCCCAGGTACTGAAGGGCATCCAGCCAGGCCCGGACAACGTTTCGGTACGCAACGATTTCCCGGCCGGCGGCAAGGCGCGCGACGTGGGCGCGGGCCTGAAGGTCAGCTATGCCTTCGGCGACGAGGGCTTCCTGGCGCGGCACACGCTAACGTCCGTCACGTCCTGGTCGCACTACAAGATGGACGACTACCAGGATGGCGATGCGACCGACAGCGACGTGCTGGGCAAGGCGCTGATCAATGGCAAACCAACCGGCTTCACTGGCGGTTTGTACCAGTTCGGCCGCTTCGACGTGAAGTCCCGCACCCAGGAGCTGCGTCTGACCTCACCGGACAAGGGCGCCTTCCGCTATCTGGCCGGCCTGTGGTACGGCAAGAATGAACTGGAACGCGACCTGACCCGCGCACCGGTCACCACGTATGTGACCGACTATGGCGCGACCGCCTATAACACCAACTATGCCATCTTCGGCCAGGGCAGCTACGACCTGACTCCGAAGACCAGCGTGGTGGCGGGCCTGCGCTACAACAAGGAAGATACGGGCTACACCTTCAACCGCTATGCGCCGCCGCCGGCGACCAGCCGCGTGCTGACGGAGCACTTCGAAGGCAACGACACGGAACGCAAGACCACCGGCCGCGTCGGCCTGGAGCACCGCGTCGACCCAGCCACCATGGCTTATGTGACCTATTCGACCGGCCACAAAGGCAAGGCGTATGACCTGACCAGTTCCTTCAACGCGGCCGTCGCCAGGAACCAGCCGGTGCCGGGTGAAGATGCCCGGAGCATCGAAGCCGGCCTGAAACTGAGCCTGCTGGACAACCGCATGGCGCTGGACCTGGCAGTGTTCCGCACCCGCTTCTCCGGTTTCCAGCAGTCGGCAGGCTTCACCGATAACGATGGCATTTTCCGCACCACGCTGCACAGCATTGGCGGACTGCGGACCAGCGGCTTCGAGGCTGACCTGAACTGGCGCGTGTCGCGTGAGCTGCTGCTGAATGGCTCCTTCGCCTACACCAAGGCGATCGTGACCGACTTCGAGAACGGGCCATGCTACAACGTGCTGAATGCGGCGGGCACCGGCACCGTCCCGGGCGGTAACTGCGCCGCCAATCCGAAGTACAACAATACCAACGTCGCGAACCTGTCCGGCGCAACCCTGCCCAATGCGCCCAAGGTAAAGCTGAATCTGGGCGGCCAGTACGATATCGTGACCGAGCGCTCTTACAACGGCTTCATCACCGCCGCTTACCGCTGGCAGAGCAAGACGCAGTTCAACCTGAATCAGGATCCGATGACCTTGCAGGGCGCCTACGGCATCCTGAACCTGGGCGCCGGCATCAAGGACAAGAAGGATGGCTTCAAGCTGAGCTTCATGGTGAACAATGTCTTCAACAAGTCCTATGCCGTCGGCCTGGCCAATAACCTGGTCAACGGCACGTGGACCGCCAAGGCGCCTAACCCGGTCGCCATCGTCAACACCACAAGCTGGACCCCGGCACGCGACTACCAGCGCTACTTCGCCGTCCGCGCCGACTTCACGTTCTAAGTCTCTCCCAGGGATTCCATCCCGCTGGCGTACAGGTTGCGGCCTGTACGCCTTTTTTCTTCAGCGTAGCCCCGGAACCGCCAGCAGCCCTCCCACCATCACGCCCGACCGGCCCTGCATAGCGCCGCATCCGCCCCCGTCGCCCCGCAACGCGCCGCATCCACTCCCTCGTCGCGCCACACTTGCCGCCGTCGCGCCCCCTCCGCCCTGCATCGCGCGACGGCCGTCCGCAATCGCGTCCCCCCGCTCGGCGAGAGTGATGGGTACCGATTTTTTCGGTTTTTACTAAAACACGCTATCTCCTACTACTTCACACTGCTCGCCGCTATTTCGCCCGAGTCTACGCTAATCAGGGCACTAATTTGCGCTGGAGGCCTTTCTAGCAGACCAACCACAACCGGCGGCTAGTCCAGCTCAGGCTGCCAATAGAAGCTAGGCTCCTTCCCGACGTCACGCGGCTTCGCGCCAGCATCGGCGGGCGCAATTGTATAGATGTCGCCGCGCGGAATGCGGCGATAGCGCGCTCGATTGGTGATGAGGTGGCGGCCGGGCGCCCACCGCGCGCGCGGGAATAAGCGGAGCGGGAGCCGACCGGAGAGCGGGAGGAGACAGGAGAGCGGAGGCAAGCGAGAGAACGGTCGTGGCGCGCTGTGGAACGCCGCACGCTCCGCGGCACGGGTGACTTGCAAGCGCGCTGAGCGGCGCGCAGGGCGATGTGGCGACACAGCACGGGAGCGGCGACCGTCTTGCCGCGGCGCGGAGCGGCTAGCCGTGGAGGCTAACGCGTGGACGATGCCGGGACGAAGTGGCGGCCGATTTCTTCCAGCGTTTTGCCGCGTGTTTCCGGCAGGAGGAAGGTCGCGGCGAGGAAGTACACGACGGTGCACCCCGCCCAGGCGAAGAACATCGGAGCGTAGCCGTATTGGCCGACCGTCGGCAGGAAGATGGCGGCGATGACGGTGGAAACGAACTGGTTCACCAGCAGTGCGATGCTCATGCCGTTCGAGCGGATAGGCGTGGGCATCAGCTCCGACAGCGCAAGCCAGACGCAGACGCCTGGTCCCGCCGCAAAGCTGGCGATAAAGGCCAGAAGACAGGCGAGCAGTAGCCAGCCGCGCTGCGTACTTGGCGGCGGGCCAAGGCTCGCGCGTTCGATGCGCAGCGGGGACACCAGCGCTTCCCTCATATCGGGAAAGGGATTCAGATGCGCGCGGCGGAAAGCCGCACCAATCACGCTGTCGCCATCAACTTCCACCGGTGGCGCGATCCGCAGCTCCTGGCCCGCACGCAGGGTGCGCACCTGCGTAAGCGGCCCATAGCTATAGGCGATCTCCAGCTGAGAAGAGCCGCTGCCCGCCAGTGCGCTCAACCCCGCCGAGTCCAGCAGCAGGCCATGGGACTGGATGCGCGAAGCCAGCGCGGCCTGGACGTCGGCCTGCTCACTTTCCGCGGCGCGGAACAGCAGGCCCGCCGCCACCAGTGCAACGACGATGCCGGCTGAGCCCAGCATCAGCAGGAATTTGCGGCCCTTGCGGTCCACCAGCATCACCGCCAGCACCGTCATCAGCGCATTGACCAATTTAAGCGCGAAATCGCCGGCATTGGCCAGCGAGCCTGGCAGGCCGCCCTGGTCGAGGATCGTAACGGAGTAAGCCAGCACGGAGTTGATGCCGGTGGCCTGGTTGCAGGCCAGGATCAGGCAGGCAAGCAGGAAAGGCAGGACATAGCGGCGCTGCAGCAGGCGGCCTGTCGCTGCCGACGCTCCGCGCGCTGGTTCACCACTGATGGTTGCCAGCTCACGCTGCGCGTCGGACGCCGCGCGGGTGCGCAGCAAGGCCCGCATCGCATCCTGCGTGCGGCCTCGCGCCAGCAGCCAGCGCGGCGACTCG
>DASWYX010000277.1:0-7599 GCA_036404755.1 Pseudoduganella sp. | reverse complement strand
ACGCTTGACGGCATCGGCGGCGAAGACGATGCGATCGGAGGACGCCAGGGGCGCCGGCGGGGCGGGCGAGTCGTCCGCTGAGCGGCTGCGGGGCGCGGAGAAGCAGCGGGCTTCGGCTGACAAGCCGCCGGTCGCGCGCGGGCCTGCGGCGGTGGCGGCTGCGCGCGGCGCGGAGGTGGAGGCCGGCAGCACGCTGAGCTCCCAGCAGCGTGCCGAAAACGAATACCGCCGTGCGCTGCAAGCGCTGCATGATGCGCGCGTGAGCGATGCGATCGCCTCGCTCGAGCAGGCCGTCTATCTCTACCCGCGTCACGAAGCGGCAAGGCAAACGCTGATTGGCCTGCTGGTCGAGCGCAAGCAGTACGCGGAAGCGATCAGGCACCTGCAATTCGCCGTGGGACTGGACCCGCGGCAGTCGAATATGGTGATGCTGCTGGCCCGCCTGCAGGGCGAACAGGGCGGACCGGCGATCGAAACCCTGCAGCGCGGGCTGCAATACGCGAACGGCAACGCCGACTATCGCGCGCTGCTGGGCGGCCTGCTGCAGCGCGCGCAGCGGCACAAGGAAGCGATAGAACAGTATTCAGCCGCGGTGCAGATGCAGCCGGGGCAGAGCGTGTGGTGGATGGGCCTTGGCATTTCGTTACAGGCGGAACAGCGCAAGGCCGAGGCGCGCGATGCATTCGTCCGCGCGCGCGATTCCGGACGCTTGAGCGCGGAGTTGCAGACCTTCGTTGAGCGGAGGTTGCAGCAGTTGGCGGGCCAGTAAAGCCCCGCGCGCGTGCCCTTCGCCAGCACCGCGTGGCAGCAGGCACGGCGGATCAATGACCCCCAATACAACCCGGGGCAGGACAGGGCGGGTTACAGCGCCGCCTGGGCGCCCCAGATCTGCTTCATGCTGAACCGCAGTTCGGCCTGGTCCTCGCTCAAAACCTCGGCAATCGAGCATTCCGGCTCGGAGGTGCGGCGGTGGACGGTAGCGGGAAAGGGCTTGCCGCCCCGGTCGCGCAGACAGTGAACCTCGACCACCCCGTCGCCGGCATCGCGCTGCGTCACAACGCCTGACTCGCCATTGGCCAGCCGCACGAGGCAACCCGGCGGGTACTTGCCGACCTGGCGGCGGAACTGCTCCGTGAGCGCGGTATCGCAAATATGACGGGTGTCGCTGAGCACGCGCTCCAGCGCCTCGTTCGGCGCCAAAGAGCAGCGGTAATTGCGCGCCGAGACCTGGGCGCAGTAGCGGTCCGCGAGGCTGAGCAGGCGGGCGTTCTGCGTGATCTGGTCGTGGCATTTGCCTTCGGGGTAGCCGCTGCCATCGTCGTTCTCGTGATGCAGCAGCACGGCGGAGATCCATTCATCGTCATCCACGCCCGCATACTTCAGCATTTCGGCACTGTCGGCAGGGTGGCGGTGCACGATCGCCATCTCATCCTGGTCCAGGCAGCCGATCTTGCACTGGAACTTGTCCTGGTGACGCAGCATGCCCACGTTCATGGTCAGCGCGGCGGCAGTCAGCGAAACGATCTCGCCGGCTGAACGGCCCATGCCGCGCGCCACCAGCACGACCACCACGGCGGTTTCAATGCAATGACGCACCGCATAGGTCCCCGCGATCTGGTTCAGGAACACGCAAGCCAGCGCAATATCCGGATTCAGTTCGACCGCGCGCACCACTTCGCGCGCGATGTTGCGCAAATCGGCATCCGCATTGTGCTCATTGCGCAAGTCAGCCAGCAGCTTGTCCAGGCGCTTGTTCGCCAGGTTCAGTTCATGCAGCACCGAGGGCGGAGGATGGAGCCGTCCCGTATCGTCCATGGACAAGTCGTGCAGACTGCTCAATTGCTGGTTCATGATCATCCCCTGCGTGTTGTTCTAGATGCGCGCCAGTCTCTCCAGGGCCAGCGCCAACGTCTCGTCTTTCTTGGCAAAGCAGAACCGCACAATGCCCGACTCGCGCGCCTCGCGATAGAACGCGGACACGGGAATCGCCGCCACCTTGACCTCGGTAGTCAGCCATTCGGAAAACCCGGCTTCGGACAGCGAGGAAATCGCCTCATAGCGCACGCACTGGAAATACGTGCCGTCAGCCGGCAGCAGCTCGAAGCGGCTGTTTTTCAGGCCGTCGCGGAACAGGTCGCGCTTGCGCTGGTAGAAGGCGGGCAGATCGCGGTAAGGCGCCGGATCGGCCATATAGGCGGCAATCCCGTGCTGCATCGGCGTATTGACCGAGAATACATTGTATTGGTGGACCTTGCGGAATTCTGCCATCAGCGGCGCCGGTGCGGCCACGTAGCCGATCTTCCAGCCGGTCACGTGATAGGTCTTGCCGAAGCTGGACACCACGAAAGCGCGCGCCGCCAGTTCCGGATAGCGGCTCATCGACTCATGCCGCTGGCCGTCGTACACCATGTGCTCATAGACTTCGTCCGACAGGATCAGCACTTCCGTGCCGCGCACGATATCGCACAGCGCCTGCATGTCCGCCGCGCGCAGCACGCTGCCGGTCGGGTTATGCGGAGTATTCAGGATGATCATGCGGGTGCGCGGCGTGACTGCGGCCGCCACGCGCGGCCAGGGGATGCTGTAGCCGCCGTGCTCCGCCACTTCCATCTGCACCGGCACAGCCACGCCGCCGGCCAGTTCGATGGCGGGCATATAGCTGTCGTAAGCCGGTTCGATCACGATCACTTCGTCGCCCGGATGCACGGCGCACAGGATGGCCGTGGTCAGCCCTTCGGTGGCGCCCGGGGTAACGGTGATTTCGGCGTTCACGTCGTAACTGTGGCCGTAGACGGCGGCGATCTTGTCCACGATGGCCTGGCGCAGCACGGGAGCGCCGATGCCCATCGGGTACTGGTTGAAGCCTTCGCGCATGGCGGCGCTGACCATTTCGACCAGTTGGGGATCGCAGGCAAAATCAGGGAAGCCCTGACCCAGGTTGACGGCGCCGTGCTGCATGGCCAGCGTGGACATGCGGGTGAACACGGTAGTGCCAACGGCGGGCAGGCGCGAGGCCAGGTGCGGCGTGTGGGGTGGGATATGGCGGTTGTTCATTTCACCATTCTAGCGCAGCCACTTGCGCCGTGTGTTGCCCGGAAAGGACGCTACGACGGCTCACGCATTGTCAAGCATCGAGGGTCCATTTTTCGGGCTGCATGACCTTGAACATGCCGGCCTTGGCGAGCCGTTTTGCGAGCTTCAGCAGGGCCTTGTCCTTGGTGATCAGGATGTCGGCCTGGGCGTCGCGCGCCACTTCGAGGAATTTCTGGTCGTCCTTGTCCGTGCAGACGGGCAGGCGCACACCGGATTCCGCCGGAGCCACCACCTTGATCAGCTTATCGAAGCGCGCCGCACTCAAGGGCCGGGTTTCGTCGGTCAGCGGCAGGTGCTTGTAGTGGAGGACGATCAGGTATTCGTCGCGGCAGTCGGCGCGCGTGATCGCTTCCACGGCGCCGTTCTCGATCGCTTCCAGCAGCGCGGCCCACCGCGGGTCCTGGAAAACAAACAGGTCGAGGCAAACATTGGTATCGATGACGATGCGTTTCGGTGGAACGGGTATCATGTCGGCAATTCTTGTTTCGTAGTATTAGTTTGGAATCTTATGCTGATAGTGCTTTCGCCTGCAAAAAGTCTTGACCTGGAAACCCCGCCGACCACCAAGCTTCACACCCAGCCTGCATTTCTTGACCATTCAGCCCAGCTGATCGACCGTTTGCGCGAGTATTCGCCGGCGCAGCTCGGCGAGCTGATGGAGTTGTCCGATGCGCTCTCCACGCTGAATGTGGCGCGCTACGCGTCCTGGACCCGCGATACTTCCGAGGCGCGCCAGGCAGTCATGACCTTCAACGGCGATGTCTACGATGGCCTCAATGCGCGCTCGATGACGGCCAAACAGCTCGATTACACCCAGTCGCGCATCCGCATCCTGTCTGGCTTGTACGGCATGCTGAAGCCGCTGGACCTGATCCACCCGCACCGCCTGGAAATGGGCACCCGCCTTTCGACCCCGCGCGGCAAGAACCTGTACGAGTTCTGGGGCGATACGATTACCAATGCGCTGAATCATTCGCTGGAAGAGCAGGGTTCGGAGGTGTTGGTGAACCTGGCGTCGGAAGAGTATTTCAAGTCGGTGAAGCCGAAAAAACTGGCCGTTCCCGTGATTACGCCGCATTTTGAGGACTGGAAGAACGGTAAATACAAGATCATTTCCTTCTTCGCCAAACGCGCCCGCGGCATGCTCGCCCGCTACGCGGCGGTGAAGGGGATTACCGATCCGGTCAAGCTGAAGAAGTTTGATGTGGATGGATATAAGTTCGAGGCGTCGGCTTCGGATGAGCGGAATTGGGTTTTTCGGCGGCGGGTGGCTGACTAATACCGAAACCCTGGGTCAGACCCTTGGAGCTGACCCAGGTTCTAGGTTTCAGCCCCAGAACTTATACCAAGGCCGTTCACCCTTAACCGGCGACTCCAGCATCTTACTATCCGGGAAGTTCTTCTTGAACACGCGCAGCGCGTCATCGCGCAGCACCTCGTTGCCCATCTTGTCGTAACTACGCACCATGATCGCCAGCGCCTCCTCGATTGCCGGCGAATCGGCGAAATCGGTCACCACGCCCTGGGCGCGGTTGGCGGCGGCGAGGAACGCGCCACGGCGATAGTAATAGCGGGCCACATAAATCTCATACTTGGCCATCGCGTTGATCAGGTACTTCATGCGGTCGATTGAATCCGGCGCGTACTGGCTGTCCGGGAATTTCTCGACCAGGGCCTTGAACGCGGCAAACGCTTCGCGGGTCGCTTTTGGATCGCGCTCGGCCGGGTCCTGCTCATAGATGAAGTTCAGCACGCCCAGCTGGTCATTGAAGTTGACCAGGCCGCGCAGGTAGTACATATAGTCGACGTTCGGATGGTTCGGATGCAGCTTGATGAAGCGCTCAACCGCCGCCAGAGCCTGTGCCTGGTCCTGGGATTTGTAATAGGCGTAGGCGATTTCCATCTGCGCCTGTTGTGCGTAGGTGCCAAACGGGTAGCTGGACTCAAGGCGCTCGAACAGCTGAATTGCACGCTCGTAGTGGCCGCCTGCTAATTCGTCCTTGGCCTCCGAGTATAATTTCGTTGCGGACCATCCTTTGGTCTCATCGGCTTTTTCTGGTAACAAACCACAAGCTGACAAACTAAGCAGTACAACGGTTGCTGCAACTACCGAAAATTTTTTTTGCATGTTGATGTGCAAGAAGACGTTTAACTAAAAAACTACACTTGGCTGATTATAGCCTATGGGAATGCTGTGATATTGAATCGTGAGCCTAATTCGGCAGAACAATTGTCCGACCAAGATTTTGATGCCGAATTTGATGGCGACCTGTTGCCCGGCGAAGCGGGCGATCCGCTGGCGCCTATCGAACTGGAACTGACGCCGGAAGTGTGCGGAGAGCGCCTGGACAAGGTCGTGGCCCGCCTGGTGCCCCAGTTCTCGCGCGGCCGCCTGCAATCCTGGATCGAGGAAGGCCATATTCCCGTCGATGGTAAGCCGGCAAAGGTGCGCGCCACGGTATATGGCGATGAGAAAGTCGTCGTCCATCCCCAGCCTGCGCCGGAAGATGTGGCTTTCGAGCCTGAGCAGATCGACCTCAATATTGTCTATGAGGACGATTACCTGATCGTAGTCAACAAGCCAGCCGGTCTGGTGGTGCATCCCGGCGCCGGCAACTGGACCGGTACGCTGCTGAACGGCCTGCTGCATCATTGCCCGCAACTGGGCGGCGTGCCGCGCGCCGGCATCGTCCACCGTTTGGACAAGGACACTTCCGGCCTGATGGTCGTCGGCAAGGACCTGGCGACGCAGACCGACCTCGTGCGCCAGCTGCAGGCCCGCACCGTGAAACGCGAATACTGGTGCCTGGTGTGGGGAACGCCCCACCTGTCCGGCACGATCGACGCGTCGATGGGCCGCCACCCGCGCGAGCGCGTGAAGATGGCGGTGTCGACCAGCATGGGCTCGAAGCCGGCAATCACCCACTACAAGCGCCTGGTGATCGGTGCGCTGGACCGCCGCCCCGTCAGCCTGGTTCAGTGCCGCCTGGAAACCGGCCGCACCCACCAGATTCGCGTCCACATGGCTCACCTCGGCTTCCCGCTGATCGGCGACTACGTGTACGGCAAGCCGCACCTGACCAATGTCTTCCCGCGCCAGGCCCTGCAGGCGCGCCGTCTCGGCCTCATCCACCCGCATACCGGCGAGCCCATGGAATGGACCGTGGAACTGGCCGACGACTTCAAGGAACTGCTGGCCCGCGCAGGAATCGAAGAACCGGATGAGAACGCGATCGAAGAAGACGATTACGACTACGATGACGACGAATTCGACGACGAACAGTAATTCTTCGCCCTGGCTGGTCCCCGACTGGCCGGATGCTCCGGCAAATATCGGCTTCCTCTGCACCACGCGGCGCGGCGGCGTCAGCCCCGGCCCGTATGGGGACGGGCAGGGCGGCGGCGGGTTGAATCTCGGCCTGCACGTCGAGGACTCGGCCGAGAATGTTGTGCGCAACCGCAGCCTGCTGCGCGCACAACTGCCGGCTGAGCCGGTTTGGTTGTCCCAGGTGCACGGCACCATCGTCGTCGATGCTGCCACGGCGGTTGATGCCGCCGCCGGCGTTCCCGTCGCGGACGCCAGCATCGCCCGCCAGCCGGGCGTCGTCTGCGCCGTCCAGACTGCCGATTGCCTTCCCGTCCTGTTTGCCGATGTCGCCGGCCGGGTGGTCGGCGCCGCCCACGCCGGCTGGCGCGGCCTGGCGGCAGGCGTGCTGGAGGATACGGTCGAGGCGATGCGTACGGCGGGCGCAGGCGAGATCACAGCCTGGCTGGGTCCGGCGATCGGACCGCAGAAATTTGAAGTCGGGCAGGAAGTGAAAGACGCTTTCGTCGCGCGCAGTGCCGATGCGGCGGCCGCGTTCCGTCGCCCGGCCAATGCAGCCGAGGGTAAATATCTGGCAGACATTTATGCGCTGGCGCGCCAGTCCCTGGCCCGTGCCGGCGTATCGCGCATCTCGGGCGGCGACCGCTGCACGGTCACGGAGGCGGACGTTTTCTATTCGTACCGCCGCGACCGTGTCACGGGACGCCAGGCAACGTTGATTTGGATCAAGAATTAGAAGGGTTTTCAGGTGGTTTTGCTTGCGCGTTGCGCTTGCGTTTGCGGGCTTTGCTACCTGTTAGATAAAATAGTATCCCTAAAGGCAACACACAATAAAGCAGGAAGGTCATGATCCCGGCGACCACGGATGGCTCCGTGAACGCCATGAGCAACACAACATAAATCCAAGCAACAGCAACAATCCACATAAGCAGTTCCAGTAACAATATTTGAATTGGAATCGATATGAACATGCCCGACCCGCAAGTTATTGCTAACGCCTGGATGTCGCAGATCAGCGACCCCAATCAATGGCAATCCTGGTTCAAGATGATGCCGGAAATGGATGTGATCCCGGGCTCTGCCTTGTTACGCGATGCTGGCGCATCCGTAAAACCGGATGTGCTCGAAAAGCTCAAGAATGAATACATGAGCGAATTTGGCGCGCTTTGGCAGGAGTTCAT
>DASWYX010000276.1:0-8031 GCA_036404755.1 Pseudoduganella sp. | reverse complement strand
GGTGTTCTGGGTGATGTACCTGATGTTCGTGCTGGTTGCTGCCGGCGGCCTGATGGCCACCGCGCAAATGGGCCCGATCGCCAAGGACTTCAAGATCGACGGCGTGACCTTCAATGTGATGGGCATGGTGCTGCCGGCACTGACCTTCGCCCTCGCCATCGACCGCGTGCTGAACGGCCTGACGCGACCCTTCTTCGGCTGGGTGTCCGACCAGATCGGCCGCGAGAAGACCATGTTCATCGCCTTTGCCCTGGAATCGGTCGGCATCCTGGCGCTGTACTACTTTGGCCGCGATCCGATCATGTTCGTGATCCTGACCGGCCTGGTGTTCTTCGCCTGGGGTGAGATCTACAGTCTGTTCCCCGCCACCTGTGCGGATACTTTCGGCACCAAGAACGCCGCCGGTAACGCAGGCCTGCTGTACACGGCCAAGGGCACGGCCTCGATCTTCGTACCGCTGTCCAGCGTGATCACGGCCGCCACCGGCAGCTGGGAAGCGGTGTTCTTCGTCGGCTGCGGCCTGAACGCAGCGGCCGCCATCCTGGCCTGGTGGGTACTGCGTCCGATGAGGGCCCGTTTCATGGACCAGAGCGCGGCCGCCGCTGCCGCCGCCGTACCGCCTGAGCAGATCGCCACCGTGGCCCGCATGGCCAACTAAGCAGCACTCCTCAGCATGTCATCGTAGCGGGCCGTTCCCGGCCTGCGTAGACCACGCCGGCGGCCGTCCTGGCCGCCGGTGTTCACCTGGGACGACCTATCATGATCCATCGCTGGCTACGCTTTAAGCATTTCGACACCGTGCGTTTCGGCACTGTCGAAGGCGACAAGATCCGCATCTACCAGGGCGACATGTTCAACGCCCCGGAACGGACCGACTACTCGCTGCACCTGTCCGAGGTTACGCTGATGACTCCCGTGGTGCCGGGCAAGGTGCTGGCGATGTGGAACAACTTCCACGCCCTGAGCAAGCGCCTGGGCCTGGAACCGCCGCCGGAACCGCTGTACCTGATGAAAACGCCCAATTCCTACCTGGCCCCCGGCGGCACGATCCGTGCGCCGCTGTGCGAGGGCAAGGTGGCCTTCGAGGGCGAACTGGGCATCGTGATCGGCAAGCGTGCCTTCAACGTCAGCGAAGACGAAGCGCTCGGCCACGTGTTCGGCTACACCTGCGCCAATGACGTCACCGTGGGCGACATCATCAAGCGCGACCCAACATTCCAGCAGTGGGTGCGGGCCAAGGGCTTCGACACCTTCTGCCCGTTCGGACCGGTGATTGCCACCGGCCTGGACCCTGCCATGCTGGTGGTGCGCACCATCCTGAACAACGAGGTGCGCCAGGACTACCCGATCAACGACATGGTGTTTTCCGTCGCCCAGCTGGTCAGCCGCATTTCGCAGGACATGACGCTGGAGCCAGGCGACATCCTGCTGTGCGGCACCTCCGTGGGCATTGGTTCCATGCGGCCCGGCAGCACCATCGAAGTCGAGATCGACGGCATTGGCAAGCTCACCAACCGTTTCGAGTAAACCCAAGGAGCTGCAAATGAAAGTCGCGATCGTAGGAGCAGGAGCGATAGGGGGCTATGTCGGCGCCATGCTGGCGCTGGCGGGCGAGGAAGTCACCTTCCTCGTGCGCGGCGCCAACCTCGCCGCCATCCGCAAGCAGGGCATCAAGCTTATCTCGCACGACGGCGTGGAGCGCGTGGCCACTTCCGTCAGGGCCACCGACAACTACGCCGAAGCCGGACCGCAGGACATCGTGATCCTGGCGCTCAAGGCGCACCAGGTGGACGCGGTGGCCGACGAAGTGCCCAAGCTGTTCGGGCCGGACACTTGCGTGGTGACCATGCAGAACGGCATTCCGTTCTGGTACTTCCACAAGCACGGCGGCGCTCTGGAAGGCCGCCAGGTGCGCAGCGTGGATCCGGAGGGCCGCCTGGCTGCCTGCATCCCGCCCGAGCGCATCATCGGCTGCGTCGTCTATCCGGCTTCCGAGCTGGTGGCGCCGGGCGTGGTGCGCCACGTGGAGGGGGAGCGTTTCCCGGTGGGCGAGCTGGATGGCTCCCACAGCGCGCGCGTGCAGGCCGTATCCGACTGCTTCACGCGGGCCGGGTTCAAGGCGCCCGTGCTGGACAATATCCGCGCCGAGATCTGGCTCAAGCTGTGGGGCAACCTGAGCTTCAACCCCATCAGCGCGCTGTCGCACGCCACGCTGGAAGGTATCTGCCAGTTTCCCCTCAGCCGCGAGCTGGCGGCCAATATGATGCGCGAAGCGGAAACGGTGGCGTCCAAGCTGGGCATCAGCTTCCGTGTGACGCTGGAAAAACGCATTGCCGGCGCCGAGAAAGTAGGACGCCACAAGACATCGATGCTGATGGATGTGGAAGCGGGGCGCGGGCCGGAAATCGATGCGCTGGTGGGATCAGTGGTGGAACTGGGCCGCTTCACGGACACGCCTACGCCGCATATCGACGCCGTGTATTCGCTTGTGAAGCTGCTGGAGCGCACCATGGCCGATGAACGTGGCCAGGTGCGTTTGCTGAAGCTGGCGGCCTGACGGCCGCCGCCTGGGGCAGGGAATTACAGGCCCCAGGTGTAGGCTGCGTCGGACTGGTCGCCCTTGTTTTCGCTGTTCAGCTGCTCGCGCAGCTGGATGGCGAACAGGGTTTCCAGGATGCCGATCAGGCTGAACGGGTTCGAGGACGGAGCGGTTTCGCGGTTGGTCAGAGTGGTCATAGTAGTCTTCCTGAAGTTAAAAATTGGTTGCCAGCGCTGGGTTTGAAACGAGTATAGGCAGCTGCCCCACCAGCGCCCAATTGCGTCCCCGCATATCCGACATTCAGGAAGTAAATAATGCCTATGAGGAACCCGCTTTTTGGCGGGTAAACTATTTTCAGAATTCTTGACCTGGGTCAAGATTCTATGTGCGCTGCAGCAAAACAGCGCCTCAGATTTTGCCCTGGTTTTTCAAACGGCTCAGCGTTTCCGGCGATAGGTTCAGGTAGGATGCCAGTTGCTTTTTCGGCAAGCGCTCGAACAGCTCCGCCTGTTTGCGCATGAAGCGGTGCACGCGGCCCGGCGCATCGAGCAGGTGCAGGGTGATGGTGTGGCCCATGATCTCGCTCATCAGGCGCATCACTTCGTATTCAAAGTTCTGCTTGATCTGCGAGTGGCTCTCCAGGAAATTCACCCACTGCGGCATGGGCAGCTTGGCCACGCGCGCCTTGCTCACGCAAACGATGCTGTATGGCGTTGGCGTTTTCAGGCGCCAGGCGGCGTAGCTCGTTTCGATATCGCGCTCGGATGCGAAGCGCAGGATCATTTCCTTGGCGCTGGGACTGGTCACTACGCGCTTCAGGATGCCGTCGAGGATGAAGTACTGCTCCATCTCGTGCACTCCCTGGTTCAACAGCAAATCTCCCTTCTGGTAATCGACCACCGTGAGGTGCGGTTCCAGCGCCGCCATTTCGCTGTCGCGCAATTCCTTGAGGACCAGATTCTGCCGCAATTGCACGCGGATGATGTTGCGTTCTGGGTGATTCGCCAGCAGGGTCATAAGCTAAGCCGTTAATTAATTCGTAAATGCCGCACATCATCTGACGAAAATTGACCGCGGTCAATGAGGTAGTGCGAAGGCGCTCGTTATGATTCTTTCCAGCGAATCCGGCTTCGTGGTGCGGCGCACACCAGGCAGCGAATTTGCCGGCATGGAACCGAGGTTGTTTCAAGATGGGCATGGCCAAGAAGAACAAACGCCCTGGACATTTTGAAACGGCCTCCGACTACAACCACTATATGAGACGACATCATGACCAATACCACGCAGTCGCCTGAACTGACCGACGGTTTCCACCTCGTTGTCGATGCGCTTAAGCACAACGACATCGACACCATCTACGGCCTGGTCGGCATCCCCATCACCGACCTGGCGCGCCTGGCCCAGGCGGAAGGCATGCGTTTCATCGGCTTCCGCCACGAACAGCACGCGGGCAATGCCGCGGCGATCGCGGGCTACATGACGCAGAAGCCGGGGATCTGCCTGACGGTTTCGGCGCCGGGCTTCCTGAACGGCCTGACGGCGCTGGCCAACGCCACGACCAACTGTTTCCCGATGATCCTGATCTCCGGTTCCAGCGAACGCGAAATCGTCGACCTGCAGCAGGGCGATTACGAAGAGATGGACCAGCTCAATGCAGCCAAGCCTTATGCCAAGGCGGCCTACCGCATCAACAAGGCCGAGGACATCGGCATCGGCATTGCGCGCGCCATCCGCGCCGCCGTATCGGGCCGTCCCGGCGGCGTCTACCTGGACCTGCCGGCCCAGTTGCTGGCGCAGACGCTGGATGCTGAACACGGCAAGCGCTCGCTGGTAAAAGTGGTCGACGCGGCACCGCGCCAGATCCCGGCGCCGGAATCGGTGGAGCGCGCGCTGAACCTGCTGCGCGGCGCGAAGAAGCCGCTGATCCTGCTGGGCAAAGGCGCCGCCTACGCACAAGCCGACGCGGACATCCGTGCGCTGGTGGAAGAAAGCGGCATTCCCTACCTGCCGATGTCCATGGCCAAAGGCCTGCTGCCCGACACGCACGCGCAGTCGGCTTCCGCCGCGCGCTCCTTCGTGCTGGCTGAAGCGGATGTCGTGGTGCTGGTCGGCGCCCGCCTGAACTGGCTGCTCGCGCACGGCAAGGGCAAGACCTGGGGCAGCCCGAAGCAGTTCATCCAGATCGATATCGCACCGACCGAGATGGACAGCAACGTGGCCATCGCCGCGCCGGTGGTGGGTGATATCGGCTCCTGCGTTCAAGCGCTGGTGGCCGGCATCCGCAGCGGCGGCCTGCCGCAGCCTGACACTGCCTGGACCGGCGCCATTGCCGAGCGCAAGGACAAGAACCTGACCAAGATGGCCGCCATGCTGGCGCAGAATCCGTCGCCGATGAACTTCCACAGCGCGCTGCGCGCCATCCGCGACGTGCTGAAGACCCGGCCGGACATCAACGTCGTCAATGAGGGCGCCAACACGCTGGACTTCGCGCGCTCCATCATCGACATGTACGAACCCCGCAAACGTTTTGACTCGGGAACCTGGGGCATCATGGGCATCGGCATGGGCTTCGCCATCGGTGCTGCCGTCACAAGCGGCAAGCCGGTAGTAGCCATCGAAGGCGACAGCGCCTTCGGCTTCAGCGGCATGGAGCTGGAAACCATCTGCCGCTACGAGCTGCCGGTGACCACTATCATCTTCAACAACAACGGCGTGTACCGCGGCACGGATGTGAACCCGACCGGCGGCAAGGATGTGGCGCCTACCGTGTTCGTGAAGAACGCCCGCTACGACAAGATGATCGAAGCCTTTGGCGGCATCGGCTACAACGTGACGACCCCGGAAGAACTGACGCGCGCGCTGCAGGAATCCATTGCGCACGGCAAGCCGGCCCTGATCAACGCAGTGATCGACGAATCGGCCGGCACCGAAAGCGGCCGCCTGACCAACCTGAATCCGCAAAGCGCTGCGGGCAAGAAATAAGCAACCTAACCAGGAGACGAGCAAAATGACCAAACCATTGGAAGGTATCCGCATCATCGACTTCACCCACGTGCAAGCCGGTCCGGCATGCACCCAGCTGCTGGCCTGGTACGGCGCCGACGTGATCAAGGTGGAGCGCCCTGGTGCGGGCGACGTGACCCGCTCGCAGCTGCGCGACATCGAAGGCGTGGACGCGCTGTATTTCACCATGTTGAACAGCAATAAGAAGTCCCTGACGCTGGACACCAAGACCCCGGAAGGCAAGGAAGTGCTGACCCGCCTGATCAAGCAGTCCGACGTGCTGGTGGAGAACTTCGGTCCCGGCGCCCTGGACCGCATGGGCTTCACCTGGGAACATATCCGTGAACTGAATCCGGGCATGATCGTGGCGTCGGTGAAGGGCTTCAGCGACGGCCACCACTACGAAGACCTGAAGGTGTATGAGAACGTGGCGCAGTGCGCAGGTGGCGCCGCCTCCACCACCGGCTTTGAAGAAGGTCCGCCAACCGTGTCCGCCGCCGCCCTGGGCGACAGCAACACCGGCATGCACCTGGCAATCGGCATCCTGACCGCGCTGCACGCACGCAACCGCAACGGCGGCAAGGGCCAGAAGGTGGCCGTGTCCATGCAGGACAGTGTGCTGAACCTGTGCCGCGTGAAGCTGCGCGACCAGCAGCGCCTGGAGCGCGTGGGCTACCTGGAGGAATATCCGCAATACCCGCACGGCAAATTCAGCGACGTGGTGCCGCGCGGCGGCAACGCGGGCGGCGGCGGCCAGCCGGGCTGGGTCCTGAAGTGCAAGGGCTGGGAAACCGATCCGAACGCCTACATCTACTTCACCATCCAGGGGCACGCCTGGGCGCCGATCTGCCGCGCCATCGGCAAGGAAGAGTGGATCGATGATCCTGCCTACAACACGGCACGTGCGCGCCAGGACAAGATCTTCAGCATCTTCGCCATCATCGAGGACTGGCTGAAGGACAAGACCAAGTTCGAAGCCGTGAACATCCTGCGCAAGTACGATATCCCTTGCGCGCCGGTGATGACCATGAAGGAACTGGCCAACGACCCGTCGCTGCGCGCCAGCGGCACCATCGTGGAAGTGGACCACAAGGAGCGCGGCAAGTACCTGACCGTGGGCAGCCCGATCAAGTTCTCGGACCTGAAAGTCGAAGTCACCGGTTCGCCGCTGCTGGGCGAGCACACGGACGAGGTGCTGGAGCGCCTCGGCTACACCAGCCGTGAAATCGCCGCGCTGCACGAAGCACGCGCGGTGTGATGCGGTAGACGCGCGCAGCGTGGTGCGCGGCGCGCGTGCAGCAAAGTAGTAGTAATTCTCCTTAGTATCTCGTTCGGCCAGGCTTGGCAGCCTGGCCTTTTTTATGGTTCCAGCCGGCTCGGCCCCTTGCAGGCCGGGTTTGGGCGTCTGGGTCAGTCGGGATACACGAGGATGGCGCGGAAGTCGTTGACGTTGGTGAGCGTCGGGCCGGAGATGACGGAGTCGCCCAGGGACTGGAAGAAGCCGTGGCCATCGTTGTTGGCGAGCGCCTCGCGGGGAACGATGCCGAGCGCGCGGGCGCGGGCGAGCGAGTCCGGCGCGAGCAGGGCGCCTGCGATTTCCTCCTGCCCGTCCACGCCGTCCGTATCGCAGGCGATGGCGTGGATCCCTGGATGTCCGTTGAGCGCAACGCCCAAAGCCAGCAGGAACTCCACGTTACGCCCGCCGCGCCCATCGCCGCGCACCGTCACCGTCGTTTCTCCGCCGGACAGGAACACGCAAGGCGCCCGGAACGGCTGCCCATGGCGCGCAACGTGCGTCGCAATCCCAGCCATCACGATGCCCACATCGCGCGCCTCACCCTCGATGCTGTCGCCAAGAATATGCGCCGGCACGCCGCACTCGCGCGCGACCGCCGCAGCTGCTTCCAGCGCCATCAGCGGTGTGGCCACCATCTGCAAAGTGCTGCGCGCCAGGCGTGGATCGCCCGGCTTGACCGACTCGCCACGGCCGCTTTCCAGAAGCTCGCGCACATTCGGCGGAATATCGATGCGGTAGCGCCTCAGGATCGCCAGCGCATCGGCGCAGCTGGTACGGTCCGCGCAGGTCGGCCCGCTGGCGATGTCGCTCGGATCGTCTCCCGGGACATCGGAAATCAGCAGCGTGACCACCTGCGCCGGATGGCAGGCGGCAGCCAGCCGGCCGCCCTTGATGGCGGAGAGATGCCGTCGCACGCAATTGATTTCACCGATCGTGGCGCCGCTTTTCAGCAGCGCCGTGTTGATCACCTGCGTGTCGGCCAGCGTCAATGCATCGTCGGGCAGGGCGAGCAGCGCCGATCCGCCGCCCGAGATCAGGCAGATCACCAGGTCATCCTCGCTCAAGCCGGACACCAGGTCGCGGATCCGGCGCGTTGCGTTCACCCCGGCCTGGTCCGGCACCGGATGAGATGCCTCCACGATCTCGATGCGTTCGCACGGCACCGCGTAGCCGTAGCGGGTGACGACCAGGC
>DASWYX010000275.1:0-3413 GCA_036404755.1 Pseudoduganella sp. | reverse complement strand
GATCAGCTGGCCGCCGTGCGTGTGTCCCGAGAGCTGCAGCCCGACGCCGCTGCTGAGCGCGAGCCGCAGAAGGCCGCCGTGCTGCGCGAGATGCTGGCCGCCGGTTTCTCCGCCAGCCTGTCGCGCTACCTGGTGGACAAGCTGCCCGCCGGCATCGATGCCCAGCGCTGGATGCGCAACGCCCTGGCGCGCAACCTGAACGCCATGTCCAATGAAGACGCGCTGATCCAGCAGGGCGGCGTGTTCGCCCTGGTCGGACCGACCGGCGTCGGCAAGACCACCACCACTGCCAAGCTGGCCGCGCGCTGCGTGATGCGCCACGGTCCGGAAAAGCTGGCCCTGATTACTACCGACGCTTATCGTATCGGCGCCCACGAACAGCTGCGCATCTACGGCAAGATCCTCGGCGTGATGGTGCACTCGGTGAAGGATGAAGCGGACCTGCGCATCGCCCTGAAGGAATTGAGCAAGAAGCACACCGTGCTGATCGACACCGTCGGCGTCAGCCAGCGCGATCATATGGTGGAAGAGCAGGTGGCCATGCTGCAGGGCGCCGGCGCCAACGTGAAGCGCCTGCTGTGCCTGAACGCCACTTCGACCCAGGAAACCCTGTCCGAAGTAGTGCGCGCCTACCAGGGCAGCGGCCTGGCCGGTTCCATCATCACCAAGCTGGATGAAGCAGCATCGATCGGCAGCGCGCTGGACGTGGTGATCCGCCACAAGCTGACCCTGTTCTACGAGTCCAATGGCCAGCGCGTGCCGGAAGACCTGCACCTGGCCGATCCGGCCGCGCTGATCGAGCGCGCCTTCAGCGGCGCCAAGGCGCAGCTGGCGGACGCCGACCTGCCGCTGCTGATGGCCAACGCCGGCCACGACGCTTCGCTGCGCGAGGTGCACCTTGGCTAATTTCGATTTCGACCAGGCCGAAGGCCTGCGCCGCATGCTGGCGGGGCCGCGCCCCCGCCTGGTCACCTTTCTCTCGGCCACCCCGCAGGACGACAAGGGCATGATGCTGGTCAACCTGGGCGCTTCGCTGGCCCAGGCCGGCAATGACGTGCTGCTGGTTGACGCCTGCGCCAGTGCGCACGGTGTGGCATCGCGCCTCGGCGTCGATGGCGGCGCCAGCCTGCTGAATGTGGCGCGTCAGCAGTGCGCCCTGAACCAGGTCATCCACGCCGCGCCGCAGGGCTTCAACGTGGCGCAGATGACGCGCGGCGAAAGCCGCCGCGGCCCGGACGAAGGTCGCCGCCTGGCCAAGGCTTTCGATGTGCTGGTCAAGCAGAGCGGCATCACGCTGGTGGACGGCGAATTCGATGGCGAGGCCTTCCCGGTGCCAGTGATGGCGTCCTCGGAAATCGTCGTGCAAGTCTCGAACAGCGCGGCTTCCATCAAGAATGCTTACCTGATGATCAAGCGCCTGAACCATGAACTGGGCCGCCGCCCCTTCGGAATTCTCGTGACCGGCGCCTCGGAAGCCGAGGCGAGGGTGGTTTACGATAATATGGCACAAGCGGCAAGCCGTTACCTGGCTGTGAACCTGGTTTCCATGGGTTCGGTTCCGGCCGACGAGTACCTGCATCGTGCAGCACGCCTGGGGCGCGCGGTGGTCGATGCCTTTCCGCTGGCCGGTGCGTCGGTCGCGTTCCGTCAACTGGCCGGACGCTTTGCGCTGGCCGGCTCGCCATCACACTTTGCAGGGAGCAGCAACCATTTTTGAGCTACAAAAGAACTAGAACTATATGTACACGGTCAAAGGGAAAGTAGACAAAGACTCTCTGCTGACGGAGCACATGCCGTTGGTTAAGCGTCTTGCCCACCACATGAAGGCCAAGCTGCCGCCGAGCGTGGAAGTCGATGACCTGGTACAGGCCGGCATGATTGGCTTGCTCGATGCAATCAACCGCTATGAAGAAACCCACGGCGCCCAGTTCGAGACTTATGCGGTAATGCGCATCCGCGGCGCCATGCTGGATGAGCTGCGGTCGTCCGACTGGATGCCGCGCTCGATGCGGCAGGACATGCGCAAGATCGAAAACGCGATGGCCGTGCTGCAGCAGCGCCTGGGCCGTCCGCCGAGCGAATCGGAAGTGGCGAAGTCGCTCAAGCTGTCGCTGGCGGATTACCAGGAAATGCTGGGCGAAGGCGGCGGCCACCAGCTGGTCTACTACGAAGACTTCCACGACGAGGATGGCAATGATTCCTTTCTCGACCGCTACGCCCACGACGAGGATGCCGATCCGCTGCGCGCGCTGCTGGATACGGACTTCCGCCAGGCTGTCATCGACGCCATCGATGCGCTGCCGCCGCGCGAGAAAATGCTGATGGGCCTGTATTACGAGGAAGAGCTGAACCTGAAGGAGATCGGGGCCGTGATGGGCGTGTCCGAGTCACGCGTCTCGCAACTGCATACCCAGGCTGTGGCCCGCCTGCGTGCAACGCTGAGGGAGCAGGCATGGACTGGTCCAGCGTAGCCGGTGTCCTGCTGGCGATTGCCGGCATCATCATCGGCCAGGGGCTGGAAGGCGGCAAAGTCACTTCATTGCTGCAGCCTGCGGCATTTGCCATCGTCGTCATCGGCACCTTCGGCGCCGTCATGCTGCAAACGCGCCTGCCGACGCTGCGCCGCGGCCTTTTGATGCTGCGCTGGGTATTCAGGCCGCCGGTCGACAACCGCGCCGTGCTGGCGCGCGACATCAATGCCTGGAGCCTGGCTGCGCGCCGCGACGGCCTGCTGGCGCTGGAGCGCTACATGCTCGCGTCGAAGGACAAGTTCATCGCCAAGGGTCTGCGCATGATCGTGGACGGCATCCAGCCGGACAAGATGCGCCAGATGCTGGACATGGAAATCACCGCCTTCGAAACCGCCGAACGCCAGGCCGTGCGCATCTGGGAATCGGCGGCCGGCTATTCGCCCACCATCGGCATCCTCGGTGCGGTGCTGGGCCTGATCCACGTGATGGAAAACCTGACCGACCCGAGCAAGCTCGGTTCCGGCATCGCCGTGGCCTTCGTCTCCACCATTTACGGCGTGGGCCTGGCCAACCTGTTCTTCTACCCGATCGCCAACAAGCTGAAGACCATCGTCACGCGCCAGGTGTACCAGCAGGAGCTGGCGGCCGCCGTGTTCTACGACATCGCCACCGGCGACTTCACGCGCGTGATCGACGAGCGCATCGCGACCCTGCTGCGGGAGCCGTGACATGCAGTACCGCCGTGCGCGCAGGAAGTTCGACGACGAGCCGGAGAACCACGAGCGCTGGCTGATTTCGTATGCCGATTTCATCACGCTGCTGTTCGCTTTCTTCGTCGTGATGTACGCGGTCTCGGTGGTCAACATCGGCAAGTACAAGGTGCTGTCCGAGGCCCTCGGCGATGCTTTCGGCGGGCGCGGCGCGGCCCGCAGGATCGACAGC
>DASWYX010000274.1:0-1745 GCA_036404755.1 Pseudoduganella sp. | reverse complement strand
CATAGAAGCGGGAGCCCCCGCCGACGCCAAGCAGCACCGGATCAACGCGTACGGCGCTCGCCTTCGCGCCGCCGATCAGCACATCGCTGCGCAGGCGGAACTTCTTCACATCCAGGTTCAGCGACCAGTTCCCGGTCAGCTTCAGGTCCACGCCCGCCTGCACGGCCAGGCCCACGCTGTCATGCTCCAGGCTTGCCGCGCCGTTCAACAGCCTGTTCTTCGAGAAGGTCGTCCAGTTCACGCCCGCGCCCACATAAGGGTCGATCTGCGCGCCGGGCAGGAAGTGGTACTGGGCCAGCAGGGTAGGCGGCAGATGGCGGAAAGTGCCGATCGATTTGCCGTCCAGGTAGACATCGTGTTTCTGCGGGTAAGTGAGCACCAGCTCCGCCGAGATATTCGGCGTAAAGAAATAGGAAATATCCACCTCGGGTATCGTCTTCGTACTTACGCTGAAGCGGTCGGAGGCGCCAACGTCGGCCAGGGGATCGGACTTGTCCGCCGGGTCGATGTGCACCGCGCGGGCCCTGACCAGCCAAGGGGTTTCAGCCATCGCGCCCAGGGAAAGCGCACTCAAAATCATTGTCATTACTACGCGTTTCATATCAGTCCTCTGTCATATAAACGTGTGCCAGTCTATTGATGCGTCGCAACAAAATCTTTGATACAAATCAAAATTGCCTAAACGAATACGCGTATCAAAAATCCGGAGTAAGATGCGCGCTTAACCCACCCTGAGGAGGCCGGCATGAAGCTAAACGTCAATGGACAAGTTCGTGAGTTCGAGGCGGAGGAGGACACGCCGCTCCTGTGGGTACTGCGGGAGCAGCTGGGTCTTACCGGGACCAAGTACGGCTGCGGCGTGGCCCAATGCGGCGCCTGCACCGTGCATATCGACGGCGAGGCGACCCGCAGCTGCGTGCGTCCCGTGTCCACCGTCGATGCGAACGCGAAGATCGTCACGATCGAAGGCTTGTCCAAAGACGGCTCACATCCGGTGCAGAAAGCCTGGGCCGCGCTGGATGTGCCGCAGTGCGGCTTCTGCCAGTCCGGCATGATCATGGCCGCCACCGCGCTGCTGAAGCAGAAACCGAAACCAACGGACGCCGATATCGATATGGCCATGTCCAATATCTGCCGCTGCGGCACCTACAACCGCGTGCGCAAGGCCATCCACGTCGTGGCGAAGGGCGGGGACGTGAAGAGCGCAGGCCTGAACATCGTGGAAGGGAGCAAAGCATGAGCCGGATCGCATCGCCATCGCGCCGCAGCTTCCTCGGCAAGTCCGCCGGCGCCGCCGCGGGCCTGATGTTCGGCTTCCATATCCCATTTGACGCCATCGCGCAGACCACGACCACGCCAGAGGTCAACGCCTGGGTCGTCGTGAAGCCGGACGACACGATCGTGATCCGCATCGCCCGCTCCGAAATGGGCCAGGGCACGCTCACTGGCCTGGCTCAGCTGGTGGCCGAGGAGCTGGACGCCGACTGGTCCAAGGTCACCACCGAATACCCGACGCCGGGCCAGCAGCTGGCGCGCAACCGCGTATGGGGCAGCTTCTCCACCGGCGGCAGCCGGGGCGTGCGCGAGTCCCACGAGTACGTGCGCAAGGGCGGCGCCGCTGCGCGCATGATGCTGACGCAAGCCGCCGCCACGCAGTGGAACGTGCCCGTAGCCGAATGCCTGGCCGAGAAGAGCGTGATCACGCACAAGCCGTCCGGCCGCAAGCTGACTTACGGCGCCGTGGC
>DASWYX010000273.1:0-7368 GCA_036404755.1 Pseudoduganella sp. | reverse complement strand
CCTGACGCATTTGCGCAATAAGGCGGAGGCGGGCGCGTTGTTTGCCGATCCGTATTTCACGGCCAATTACACCGGCCTCGCCATTTCGAACATGTCGGAAGAATTGGCGTCCCTGGCATAGCACGCGCCGTCGGTAAATCGTGGGCCCGAAGGGCTGTAGGGCGGATCATTGATCCGCCGTGACTGGCACGCGGCTCGAATAGCGCGCACGCGAAGCCGAAAGAAAAACGCCCCGCGGCTGCGGGGCGTTGAGAGCCGGAGCGCAGCGTGGCTTAGAAGCGCACGTGCAAACGGCCGAAGTAGGAGGCGCCGTTCAGGCCGAACTGCACGGACTCGTACTTGAAGCCGTTGTCGGTTTCGTTCGGGTCCTGCGCGGTCGGGTGCACGTTGAAGATGTTGGTGCCGCCGAAGGTGAACTTCACGTTCTTGTTGATGTTGTAGGTGAAGCTCAGGTCAGCCGAAGTCTTGGACTCGTAGTGCTGGTTCGGCACACCGGCAGCGGTACCGCTGAAAGTGCCCAGGGTTTGCGGACCGAAGTGGATGATCTTGAAGTCCGTTTCCCAGGCGCCGGTCACGTAGTCGAAGCCCAGCGTGGCCTTGCGGCGCGGGCCGCCCTGCTCGATGAACAGGCGCTCGCGTTCGGACAGCAGCACGTCCTCGAAGCCGGCCAGCGAAGCGGGTGCGTGGATCGCGTCCACTTCGGTCTTGCTGAAGTTGGCGGCCAGGAAGGTGGTCAGCTTATTGCCCATCAGCTCGCCGCGGTGGGAAGCGGTCAGGTCCAGGCCCTTGGTCGTGGTATCGACCGAGTTGACGAAGAACTGTGCCTGGCCCACGCCCAGGGTGGCCAGCTTGGCGGCCAGGGTCGGGTAGTTGGAATCGTCGAAGCGGCCGGACAGCACGATGCGGTCCTTGATCTTGATGTGGTACAGGTCGGCGGTGACCGACACTGCCTGGCTTGGCGTCCAGGTCGTGCCCAGCGTGAAGCTGCGCGACTTCTCTTCCTTCAGCTTCGGAATGCCGGCCAGCGTGGCGACAGGGCCGCCGTTCGGCGCCAGCACCACGTCCACCGGCACGCCGGAGATGAAGTCGGTGAAGGTCGAGGAGAAGTAAGCCTGCTGCAGCGACGGTGCGCGGAAGCCGGTGGACGCGGAACCGCGCACCAGCACGGCATCGGTCACGCGGTAGCTGGCGCCCAGCTTGCCGGTGGTGGTGGAGCCGAAGTCGCTGTAGTCCTCATAGCGCACGGCAGCCTGCAGCTTGGTCTTGCTGTTCAGGTCCGCTTCCAGGTCGATGTAGGCAGCCTTGCTGTGACGCTTGGCGTCGGTGACGTCGCCCGGCTGGAATCCCGGGAAGCCTTGCGAGCCGGCCGCGCCGCCGAAGCCGACGCCGTCGGCGTCGATATAGGAGCCCGGTTCGCCGGCGAAGATCTTGTACTCTTCGGAACGGTACTCGGCGCCGAACGCCACGTTCAGGCCGTCACCCACCAGGCCTTCGAAGTAGCGGTTCACGTCGAAGTTGGTGGTGTTCTGGCGGAAGGAGAAGCCGCCGGCATCGAAGCGGTCCGGGCTCAGGCCGCGGCCGCCCTTCAGCAGGTCGGCATTGGCGATGGACGCGTTGATGGTGTTGCTGATGTCGTAGCGCAGGCGGTTGTAGCCATAGGTCTGCGACAGGTCGGCATTCCATTCGCCGATCTTCATCTTGTAGCCGACGATGCCATAGCGGTCGACCAGGTCGCCGTTGATGAAGGGCACGAAGCCGTTCGGGTAGCGCGGGCCGATGTTGCGGTCCGGATCTTCGTCCGGCGTGCCCCGCGCCCAGGCGCCGCTGGATGCGTCGCGCGACTGGTCGCCGGCGGTGAAGTAGAGCTTGCCCGGGCCGACCGGGATTTCACCGTTGATGTACAGCGTGGCGTTCTTGGACTTGGTGTCGCCGATGGTGCGCGGATTGCCCGGTTCGGCGCGGTTGGAGCGGCCGCGGTCCAGGTATTCGCCGGTCACGGCGATCACGCCGCCGGCCACGCTGAAGCCGCAGTAGGCCGAAGTCAGCCAGTTCTTGCCGTCGCCTACATGGTACTGGCCATAGCCGGCCACGGCTTCGCAGCCGACGTTCTTCTTCAGGCCGATGTCCATCACGCCGGCAATGGCGTCCGAGCCGTACTGGGCGGCGGCGCCGTCACGCAGGATTTGCACATCCTTGATCGCCAGCACGGGGATGGTGTTCATGTCGGTGCCGGTGTTGCCGCGGTTGCGGGCGCCGAACAGGTTGACGAGGGCGGTGGTGTGCTTGCGCTTGCCGTTCACCAGCACCAGGGTCTGGTCGGAACCCAGGCCGCGCAGGGCGGCGGAGTCGATCAGGTCGGCGCCGTCCGCGCCGGTCTGGCGCGTGGAGTTGAACGAGGGCGAGATATAGGTCAGGGTCTGGGACAGGTCGAACTGGCCGCTTTGCTCGGCGACCTTGGTCAGGGGGATGATGTCGACCGGGGCCACGGTGTCGGTGGCGGAACTGGTGGCGCGGCGCGAACCGACCACGTTCACGACCTGCATGTCTTCTTTCTTTACCTCGGGGGTAGTGGTTTGCGCGTAGGCTGCCGGGGCCAGGGAAACTGCTGCGCCGCCGTAGAGGGCGAGCAACACGGCTGTACGTATGGATTTTTGATGAAGCACTGTGGGGACTCCCAGGAAAAGTTTCCCTGATTCTAATCAAACTCTCCCGGGCTAACCAATGTTCTTCCGATATCTGTGACTATTTTGCACCAAAATGGGCTATACAGTTTCCGCAGCGCCCCCTACCAGGATATCTTCACCGTTCATAGTCGTGCGCAGCAGGCAGGGTTGCCCCATATTGGCGCCCTGGTAGAGCGTGACCGGCTGGTTCAGCAACACGGTCAGTGCGCCTGCGGCGACGCCGGTGGCCGCATCCTCCAGGTTTGGATCGAGATGGTTGAAGTTGCGGCCCTCCAGCGCGCGATCTGCGCGGCGGCACCAGGCGTAGACGCCGCTGACGCCGTTGGCCTTGCCCCATTCCGCGATATGCGCCAGGTCGGGCGTGAGCGCCTGCAAGGTGGCGCTGTCGGCCACTTCCAGCAGCAGTTTCGGACTGCCGACCGAGGCGATGGTTGGCGGAGACGCCAGGTTGATGCTGGCGTTGCCCAGCAGCCTTCCCGGCAGTTCGCCGGAGATGGCGACATTTGGCGCCTGTTGCCGGCGCAAGCTGACGAAGATGAGGCCATCCCGCTGCGACAGCGCCAGTTGTTGTCCCTTCAGCGCCGTGCGCACTGTGAGCGGACCGGCCTGGTCGCCCAGCAGCACCTTGCCGGCCGCCAGCGTCGCATGCAGGCAGAGCGGGCTGCCCATATGCGGATAGTAGTAATCCAGCACGTCGCCGTCGACGAAAACGCAGGCCGGCTTGTTGCTCGCCCTGGCAAACGCCAGGCGCGCCGCCTCGTCCTGTGCGCCGCCCATCACCACCAGCGCCGCGTTGCCTTCACCCGCCCGCGTCCCGAAACATTTCAGCTCAACCACTTCCATCGCCTGCCATCTCCACTTTTGCTATCCGGACCGTGAAGTATGCAACGTTTGCGGGGACTTGTCCTGCAGCACTGCGGCGGGACTGGAATACTGTATGCGCATACAGTAAAATGAAGGTCCCATGCCAGCGATTAATCTACCGTTCCTCCTGGGCCTGCCGGCGTTTGCCGAGCTGTTTTGCCTGACGAACTTTTCATTTTTGCACGGCGCCTCGCACGCTGAAGAGCTGGTGGCGCGCGCCGTGCAGCTCGACTATGCGGCGCTGGCGATCACTGACGAGTGCTCGCTGGCAGGCGTAGTGCGTGCTCACGCCGAAGCCAAGGAGGCGGGGCTGAAGCTGCTGATCGGCGCGCATTTCCACTTGAAGAACAAGGACCCGGCCCGGTCGGACCCTGGTCCGAGCCTGCTGGCGCTGGCGACCAACCGCAATGGTTATGGCAACCTGTCCGAAATCATTACGCTGGGCCGGGGCCGGGCGGAGAAGGGCAGTTATCTGCTGTATCCGGAAGACTTTGCCGCGCCGCCGCCCGAGCGCGAGCACTTGCGCGGCTTGCCGGACTGCCTGCTGATCCTGCTGCCCACCTACCCGGTGCAGGAGCCGGGCGATGTCGACAAGCTGCACCAGCAGGCGGCCTGGATGGCGGCCAATTTCCCCGGGCGCAGCTGGATCGGCCTGACCCAGCTGGCGCGCGCCTTCGACGAAGCGCACCGCATCAGCATCGACGAGGTGGCGCTGCAGCACGGCCTGCCGGTGGTGGCGGCCAACCACGTGTGCATGCACGTGCGCTCGCGCAAGCCCCTGCACGACACGCTGACCGCCGTGCGTCTCGGCAAGCCCGTGGCCGAGTGCGGCTATGAACTGACCCAGAACGCCGAACAGCACCTGCGCTCGCGCCTGCGCCTGACCAACGTCTATCCGGCCAGGGCGCTGGCCGAGACCATGCGCATTGCGGACATGTGCGATTTCTCGCTGGACGAATTGCGCTACGAATATCCGCACGAGCTGATCCCGCCCGGCTACACCCCGTCCAGCTACCTGCGCCAGGAAACCTATGCCGGCGCCGACCGGCGCTATCCGCACGGCATTCCCGCCAATGTGCAAAAGCAATTGCTGCATGAACTGGAGCTGATTGCCGACCTGAAGTACGAGTTCTTTTTCCTCACGGTTTACGACATCGTCCGTTTCGCCCGCTCGCAAGGCATCCTGTGCCAGGGGCGCGGTTCGGCGGCCAATTCCGCCGTCTGCTATTGCCTGGGCGTCACGGAAGTCGATCCCGCGCGCGGCAACAGCGTGGTCGAGCGCTTCATTTCGCGCGAGCGCAACGAGCCGCCCGATATCGACGTCGACTTCGAGCACCAGCGGCGCGAGGAAGTGATCCAGTACATCTATGGAAAATACGGCCGCCACCGCGCCGCGCTGGCGGCCACCGTGATCTGCTACCGCACCAAGAGCGCGCTGCGCGACAGCGGCAAGGCGCTGGGCGTCGATCTCGCCATCGTGGAGAAGGTGGCGCGCTCGCACCACTGGTTCGACAGCAAGCACCAGCTGATGGAGCGCTTCGTGGAAGCGGGCCTGGAGGATGGCTCGAAGATCGCGGAGCAGTGGGCTTCGCTGGCGATGCAGATCACCGGCTTCCCGCGCCACCTGTCGCAGCACGTGGGCGGCTTCGTCATCGCGCAGGACAAGCTGTCGCGCCTGGTGCCCATCGAGAATGCGGCCATGGAAGGGCGCAGCGTGATCCAGTGGGACAAGGACGACCTCGAGGAGCTGGGACTGCTGAAGGTGGACGTGCTGGCGCTGGGCATGCTATCCGCGCTGCGCCGCGCCTTCGACCTGGTCAGCGAGCGCCACGGCCGTCCGATGTCGATGCAGGACGTGCCCGCCGAGGATTCGGCCACCTATGACATGATGGAAAAGGCCGATACCATCGGCGTATTCCAGATCGAGTCGCGCGCGCAGATGAGCATGCTGCCGCGCATGAAGCCGCGCGTGTTCTACGACCTGGTGATCGAGGTGGCCATCGTGCGGCCGGGGCCGATCCAGGGGGGCATGGTCCATCCCTATCTGCAGCGGCGCACGGGCGCGCAGCCGGTCGATTATCCGCCGGGCCTGGAGCAGGCGCTGGGACGCACGCTGGGCGTGCCCATCTTCCAGGAGCAGGTGATGCAGGTGGCCATGATCGCGGCCGGCTTCAGCGCCGGCGAGGCGGACGAGCTGCGGCGCGCGATGGCGGCCTGGAAGCGCAAGGGCGGCGTCAGCAAGTATCACGACCGCATTGTCAGCGGCATGCTGGAGCGCGGCTACACGCTGGAATTCGCCGAGCAGATCTGCCGCCAGATCCAGGGCTTTGGTGAATACGGTTTCCCCGAGTCGCACGCCGCCAGTTTCGCGCTGCTGACCTATGTGAGCTCGTGGATCAAGTGTCACGAGCCGGCGGCCTTCCTGTGCGCGCTGCTGAACAGCCAGCCGATGGGCTTTTACGGCCCGTCGCAGCTGGTGCAGGACGCCAAGCGGCATGGCGTGGAAGTGCGCGAGGTGGACGTGAATATCAGCAACTGGGATTCGGCGCTGGAGGAGGTCGAGGCGCCGGCGATCGCCAGTGGCGCGGTGGCCGGCGTGGCGGAGTTGCGCGCGGCCGAGACGGCGGCGGACTATGTGGCGAAGGATTACTTTGCCGCCGCGTATGCGTCCGGCGCCGGCCATGCGCGGCGCCGGCAGCCAGCGGTGCGGCTGGGGATGTCGGTGCTGCGCGGCATGCGTCCCGATGCGGCGGAGCGGATCGAAATGGCGCGCGGCGAGCGTCCCTTCAGCAGCGTGGCCGACCTGGCGCGGCGCGCTGACCTGAACCGTCACGACCTGCAGGTGCTGGCCGGCGCCAATGCGCTGCACGGCCTGGCGGGCAACCGCCGGCAGGCGCTGTGGGAAGCGGTCGGCGCGGTGCCGGACAAGGACTTGCTGCGTCCCGCCAAGCCGGAGGAGGAATTGCCGCAGCTGAAGCCGCCCAGCGAGGGCGACGAAATCATCGGCGACTACCGCGCACAGGGGCTGACCTTGCGCCGCCATCCGCTGGCGCTGCTGCGTCCGCAACTGCTGCGCCAGCGCTTCATGCCGGCCGAGGTGCTGAATACTTTCCAGAACGGACAGCTGGCGCGCGGCGCGGGCATCGTCACCGTGCGCCAGCGTCCCGGCACGGCCAAGGGCGTGCTCTTCATCACCATCGAAGACGAGACGGGCAACGTGAACGTGATCATCTGGCCCAGCATGGTCGAAAAATTCCGCCGCGAAGTGCTCGGCGCATCGCTGCTGGGCGTCTACGGCGTGTGGCAGGAAGAGGCCAACGTCCGCCACCTCGTCGCCAAGCGCCTGGTCGACCTCTCCCACCTGATCGCCCGCCTGCCCACTACTTCCCGCGACTTCTGTTAGCCCTTGCGGCGGCTTCATGCTCCCTGGCTCGTCATGCACGGCGGATCAATGATCCGCCCTACGCGTCGGGCGATGGAGCGCTGGCATAATGGGCGGATGACGACGACCATACGCTTTGCCACTCCCGACGATGCGCCTGCCATCAGCGCGCTGATCGTCACGCTGCAACCCTTCCTGACGATAGCCCCCGACGGGGCGGGCGCGGAGCAGTTCATGGCGACGATACAGCCGGAGGTGATCGCGGCGAACCTGCGCGCGGAAAATTATCGGTATCAACTGGCGCTGCTTGCGGACACGCTGGCCGGCGTGGTAGCGGTGCGGGATAACACGCACCTGTTCAACCTCTACGTCGCGGAAGAATTCCACGGACAGGGCCTGGGAAGAAAGCTGTGGGAAGCGGCGCGCGAGGATGCGCTA
>DASWYX010000272.1:0-6900 GCA_036404755.1 Pseudoduganella sp. | reverse complement strand
CATCGTCGACGCCGGCTGGGTTTGATCCGCCATGCGCGCCCCCTACCTTAACGCTGCGGCAGCGCTGGCGTTGTGCGCGGCCGTGCCGGCGGCCGGCGCCGCGCCGCTCGCCAGCCCGGACGGCCACCTGTCGGTCGCGGTTAGCGTATCGTCCGACGGCACGGCGACCTACGCCGTGCAGCGCGACGGTGCGCAAGTGCTGCTGCCATCCGCTCTGGGCGTGACGCTCGAAGGCGCCGACCTGTCGCGCGGACTGGCCCTGTCTGCGGCCTCGCCGGTGCGCCCGGTGCGCGACAGCTACACGCTGGCGACCAGCAAGCGTTCGCACATCACTTACGCGGCGAACGAACAGACCTACACGCTGCGCAACCCGCAGCAGCAGGCCATCGACGTCACCTTCCGCGTATCGAACGATGGCGTGGCTTTCCGCTACACCGTGCGCGGCGCCCAGCTGAAGTTCAAGTCGGAGGCGACCGGCTTCGCTTTCGCGCCGGATGCGCGGGCGTGGCTGCAGCCGATGGCGGTCGCCAAGTCCGGCTGGTCGCGCACCAACCCTTCATATGAAGAATTCTGGCAGAAGGATATCCCGGTCGGTACGCCTTCGCCGATGGCGGGCTGGATCTTCCCGGCCCTGTTTCGCACCGGCGATACCTGGGTAGCGCTAACGGAAGCGGGCATGGACGGCAGCTTCCATGCATCGCGCCTTGCCGCGCAAAGCGAAGGCGGCGTCTATCGCATTGCCGGCCCCGCGCCGGAGGAGGTGACGCCGGGCGGCGCACTGCTGGCGCATGCGGAAGGCGAACTCGTATCGCCCTGGCGCGTGCTGGCTATCGGCAGCCTCGCCACGCTGGTCAATTCCACGCTTGGCACCGACCTTGCCGCGCCGGCCGCACGCGCCAGCGCATCCTGGATCAAACCCGGGCATTCGTCCTGGAGCTGGGCCATCCTGAAGGATGACTTCACCGTCTACGACACCCAGAAGAAGTTCATCGACTACGCAGCCGATATGCACTGGGACTACACGCTGATCGATGCGTACTGGGACCAGAAGATCGGCTACGACAAGGTGCGCGAGCTGGCGGCCTATGCGAAGAAGAAGGGCATCGGCATCCTGGTCTGGTACAACTCCGCCGGTTCGTGGAACGATACTGACATGACGCCGAAGGACAAGCTGCTCACCCGCGAGTCGCGCGTGGCCGAATTCAAGCGCCTGAAGGATATGGGCGTGAAGGGCGTGAAGGTGGACTTCTTCGGCGGCGACGGCCAGTCCATGATCGCCTACTACGTCGATATCCTGAAAGATGCCTACGATGCGGGTCTGCTGGTGAACTTCCACGGCGCCACGCTGCCGCGCGGCTGGTCGCGTACCTGGCCGCACCTGATGACGATGGAAGCCATTCGCGGTTTCGAGTTCACGACCTTCGACCAGGCGGGCCAGGATGCGATTCCTTCGCACGCCGCGATGATCCCGTTCACGCGCAACCTGTTCGATCCGATGGACTTCACGCCGATGGTCTTCGGCGACATCCCGAAGATCAAGCGCGTCACCCGCAACGGCTTCGAGCTGGCGGAATCGGTGCTGTTCGTCTCCGGCATCCAGCACTTCGCCGAGATCCCGGAAGGCATGGCGACTGCGCCTGACTATGTGAAGCGCTTCCTGCAGGATCTGCCGCGCAGCTGGGACGACAGCCGGTTCGTCGACGGCAATCCAGGCGAATACGCCGTGATCGCCCGCCGCGCCGGCAAGACCTGGTACGTGGCCGGCTTCAATGCTGGCGACAGCGACAAGACCCTTACCCTCGATCTCAGCTTCATCGCCCGGAATGGGAAGCTCATCTCGGACGGCGCGACCGAGCGCGCTTTCAGCCTGTCCGATATCCGCGCGGCCAAGGCCACGCAAATCGTCATCAAGCCTCACGGCGGCTTCGTCGCCACATTCAAATAAAACCAGGAGACAGTATGATCAAGAAGACTATCCTCGCCCTCAGCATCGCCGCCAGCGGCGCCGCTTTTGCACAGGTCAGCGTCAACATCGACGCGGCCAAGCCGGGCCCCGTCATCAGCAAGAATATCTATGGCCAGTTCGCCGAGCACCTGGGCGCGGGCATCTATGAGGGCATGTGGGTTGGTCCGGATTCGAAGATCCCGAACACCAAGGGCTGGCGCAACGACGTGGTCGGCGCGCTGAAGGACATGCACGTGCCCCTGGTGCGCTGGCCGGGCGGCTGCTTCGCCGACGAGTACCACTGGAAGGACGGCATCGGCCCGCGCGACAAGCGTCCGGTGAAGGTCAACACCAACTGGGGCGGCGTGGAAGAGAGCAATGCCGTGGGCACCCATGAATTCTTCGACCTGGCCGAGCAGCTCGGCGCGGAAGTCTATGTGAACGGCAACCTGGGCACCGGCTCCGCACAGGAAATGTCCGAATGGGTCGAGTACATGACGTCGGACAGCAAGTCCACGCTGGCCGAACTGCGCCGCAAGAACGGCCGCGACAAGCCATGGAAGGTGGACTACTTCGCAGTCGGTAACGAAGCCTGGGGCTGCGGCGGCGAGATGTCGCCCGAGCACTACACGCAGCTGTACAAGACCACGACGGCCTTCCTGAAGGCGCCGCCCAACAACCGTCCGAAGTTCATCGCCAGCGGGGGCAACGATAGCGACACCAAGTGGACCGATAGCCTGAGCAAGGTGAAGAACAATATCAACGGCATCAGCTTCCACTACTACACCATCCCGACCGGTGTATGGGAGAAGAAGGGCGCCGCTACCGGCTTCCCCGAAGACCAGTGGATTTCCACCATCAAGAACACGCTGAGGATGGATGACTTCATCAAGAAGAACACCGCCGTGATGGACCAGAACGACCCGCAGAAGAAGATCGGCTTCTTCGTCGATGAATGGGGCACCTGGTACGACGTGGAGCCGGGCACCAACGCGGGCTTCCTGTACCAGCAGAATTCCCTGCGCGATGCGGTCGTTGCAGCGCTTAACTTCAACATCTTCCACGCCCACGCCGAACGCGTGCGCATGACCAACATCGCGCAGATGGTCAACGTGCTGCAGGCCATGATCCTGACCGACAAGGACAAGATGCTGCTGACGCCGACCTACCACGCCTACAAGATGTATGTGCCGTTCCAGGATGCGACTTCGCTGCCGCTGACCATTTCGAACAATGGCGCGTACAGCGTGGGCAAGACTTCGGTGCCGCAGGTGAGCGCTTCGGCTGCGAAGGGCAAGGATGGCAAGATCTACGTGGCGCTGGTGAACACCAATCCGAACAAGCCGGTGGACGTGACGGTCAACCTGTCCGGCGCCAAGGCCGGCAAGCTGAATGGCCAGGTGCTGACCGCTGCTGCCATGGACGCGCATAACACCTTCGCCAAGCCGGACGCCGTGAAGCCTGCGCCGTTCAGTGCAACGGCCAGCGGCGGCAAGGTGGTCGTCAAGCTGCCTGCGAAGTCGGTGGTCGTCGCAGCCGTCGAGTAAGCGGCGATGAAGCCCAGTGCAATCTCCTGCGGCCTGGCCGCAGCGGGGCTGCTCGTCCTTGCGGCCTGTGGTGGTGGCGGCGGTTCCGGCGCTGCCGCCACGGCGCCGGTGACGCAGGCTCCCGTGCCTGCCTCATCGGCCACGTCGGTGCAGGCGGCGCTGACGTTCTCGAACGCGTCCGTGCACGATCCATCGGTCGTACGCACCGGCGACAGCTACTATGTCTTCGGCTCGCACCTCGCTGCCGCGAAGACCACGGACCTGATGAACTGGACGAAGATCGCCGACGGCGTCACCTCCGCGAATCCGCTGTTTGCGGACGTGACGAAGCAGCTGGCTGAAACCTTCGCCTGGTCGCAGGTCACGGACCTGTGGGCGCCGGACGTGATCCAGCTTGGCGACGGCAAGTTCTATATGTACTACGATTCATGCAAGGGCGATTCGCCGCGTTCCGCGCTGGGCGTGGCGGTGGCGGACAAGATCGAAGGTCCATACGTCAACAAGCAGTTGCTGCTGAAGTCCGGCATGTGGGGCGAGGTGAGCCCTGATGGCACGGTCTATGACGCGACGAAACATCCGAACGTGGTCGATCCGAACGTGTTCCGCGACAAGGATGGCAAGCTGTGGATGATTTACGGCTCGTACTCGGGCGGCATCTTCATCATGGCGATGGACGCGGCCACCGGCCTGCCGCTGGCGGGGCAGGGCTATGGCAAGCATCTGATGGGCGGCAACCATGCGCGCATCGAGGGCGCCTACGTGCTGTATAGCCCGCAGTCCGGCTACTATTATATGTTCACGTCCTTCGGCGGGCTGGATGTGAGCGGCGGCTACAACCTGCGCGTTGCGCGTTCCAGATCGCCGGACGGACCTTATGTGGATGCTCGAGGCACCGATATGGCGACCGTGAAGGGCGCGCCCAATACGGTGTTCGACGATGCGAGCATCGCGCCTTATGGCCAGAAGCTGATGGGCAACCACCAGTTTGCGCTGGCCGATGGTGAAACCGGCACGCCGCTGGGCTATGTGTCGCCGGGCCATAACTCGGCGTATTACGACGCGTCGTCCGGCAAGTACTTCCTGATCTTCCACACCCGCTTCCCGGGTCAGGGCGAGTTGCATGAAGTGCGCGTGCACGAGATGTTCATCAATGACGATGGATGGCCGGTGGTGGCTCCCTTGCGCTTTGCGCCTCTGGGCAAGGCGACGCCGGCGGTTTCCGCCTCGGTGACGGCTGCCGATACGGCGGGAGCGTACAAGATGGTCAACCACGGCAAGGATATTTCGGCGACGATCAAGCCGTCGGCGGCGATCCGCCTAGCTTCGGACGGCACGGTCAACGGCGCGGTGACGGGCAAGTGGACCTACAAGGACGGCAACAAGGTCGCCATCACGATCGACGGCACGGCTGCGGTCTACGATGGCGTGCTCTCGCGGCAGTGGAATACGAATGCGAACGCCTTCGAGGTCACATTCACGGCGCAGAACAGCGACGGCGTGTCGATCTGGGGCATCCGCACGGGTAATTGAGAGGCAATACGATGAAGAGCATTCTCCCAGGCGGGTCTATCGCGGCCGCCAAGCTTACGGCGGCAACACTGGCGGCGACACTGGCGGCAGCACTGGCCGCTGCCGTGCTGCCCGCTTCGGCGCGTGCCGCGCAAGTCCAGGTCCATGACCCGGTGATGGCAAAGGAGGGCAATACCTACTATGTCTTCAGCACGGGGCCGGGCATTACATTCTATTCGTCCACGGACATGAAGAACTGGCGCCGCGAGGGCCGCGTCTTCCCTGGCGAGCCTTCCTGGGCGAAGGGCGTGGCCAAGACTTTCGACGGCCATGTGTGGGCGCCGGATGTGCAGCATCACAATGGCAAGTACTACCTGTACTACTCGGTGTCGGCCTTTGGCAAGAATACGTCGGCGATCGGGGTCACGGTCAACAAGACGCTGAATCCGCGCTCGCCGGATTACAAGTGGGTGGACCAGGGGATTGTCGTGCAGTCCCTGCCGGGACGCGACAACTGGAATGCGATCGATCCGAATGTGATCGAGGATGCCGCCGGCAATGGGTGGATGTCGTTCGGCTCCTTCTGGTCGGGCATCAAGATGTTCAAGCTGAACGCCGACTGGACGCGTCCCGCCGAGCCGCAGGAGTGGAAGACGATTGCGGCCCGCGAGCGTCCACCGTTCTCCCCAGACGCCGCGCCGGAGCCGGCCGAGATCGAGGCGCCATTCATCTTCCGCAAGGGCGATTGGTATTATCTGTTCGTGTCGTGGGGTCTGTGCTGCCAGAAGGAGAAAAGCACCTACCACGTGGTCGTCGGCCGCTCGCGCGAGGCCACCGGGCCTTATCTGGACAAGGATGGCCAGGATCTGGCCAAGGGCGGCGGCTCGCTCGTGATCCGCGGCGACAGCGCGTGGAAGGCGCTCGGGCACAATTCGGCTTACACCTTCGATGGCCGGGACTACCTGGTTCTCCACGCCTATGAGACTGCGGACAAGTACGTGCAGAAGCTGAAAATTCTGGAAATGAAGTGGGACGCCTCTGGCTGGCCAGTGGTCGCCCCGTCTGACCTCAACCGCTACCAGAGCAACCTTCTCCCCGCGCAGCCATGACCACCTTCGTCGCCCACCCATCCTCCCCCCGCCGCGCCGAATCCCCCACGCCACCCCGCGCCGCCGCCCCGCGCCCTCCGGCCGCCCATGGGCGCCGTTCGGGCGTGCGTATGGTCGTGGCGGCGGCGATGGCCGCGTTGGTGGCGATGGCAGGGCAGGGGCCAGCCGCAGCGGCCGACCTGTTCCCGCTGCAGGAAGTTCGCCTGCTGCCAAGCCCCTTCCTGGAAGCCCAGGACACGGACCTGCGCTACATCCTCGCCCTGGACCCCGACAAGCTGCTGGCCCCATTCCGCCGCGAAGGCGGGCAGCCGCAAATAAAGCCGTCCTACGGCAACTGGGAATCGAGCGGCCTGGATGGCCACATGGGCGGCCATTACCTGTCCGCCCTCGCGTTGATGTACGCATCGACCGGCGACGAGGAAATCCTGCGCCGCCTGAACTACTTCGTCGACGAGCTGCAGAAGTGCCAGCAGAAAGACGGCTACCTGGGCGGCATCCCCGGCGGCGCGCAAGCGTGGAACGACATCGCCAACGGCAAGCTCCATGCCGACAACTTCGGCGTCAACGGCAAATGGGTCCCCTGGTACAACCTGCACAAGCTCTACGCCGGCCTGCGCGACGCCTGGAAATACGCGCAGAACGAGCAGGCGAAGCAGATGCTGATCAAGCTCTCCGGCTGGGCGCTGCAACTGAGCCAGCACCTGAGCGACGAGCAAATGCAGCAAATGCTGCGCGCAGAACATGGCGGCATGAACGAAGTCCTGGCCGACGTCGCCGAAATCACGAAAGA
>DASWYX010000271.1:0-7125 GCA_036404755.1 Pseudoduganella sp. | reverse complement strand
GGCCCCAGTCTTCTTAGACGATTTGTGCCACTTGCACTACTCGGGTCACCGTCCACGCCTTCGTTTTGGAGATCGGGCGGCCTTCCTGGATTTCAACCGTATCACCGGTCTTGGCCTGGTTGGCTTCGTCGTGCGCATGGTACTTGGCGCTACGAACGATGATCTTGCCGTACAGAGGGTGCTTGACGTGACGCTCGATCAGAACGGTAACGGTCTTGTCCATCTTGTCGGACACAACTTTACCGATCAGCGTGCGCTTCAGCTTTACTTGATCAGTCATTTTGCTTCCTTCGAGTTCATTACCGTTTTCACGCGTGCGATGTCGCGGCGTACCTTCTTCAGCTGGGAGGTGTTGCTCAGCTGTTGCGTCGCGGATTGCATACGCAGGCCGAATTGTGCCTTCAGCAGGTCGTTCAGCTCTTTTTGCAGAGCTTCCTGGTCTTTGCCGCGGAGTTCAGATGCTTTCATATTTCACTCCACAATTATTGGCCAACCTGGCGCACCACGAAGGTGGTAGCCAGCGGCAGTTTGGCAGCAGCCAGGCGGAACGCTTCGCGTGCCAGTTCTTCGGCCACGCCGTCCATTTCGTACAGGACCTTGCCTGGACGGATTTCGGCCACGTAGTACTCCGGATTACCTTTACCGTTACCCATACGGACTTCGGCCGGCTTGTTGGAGATTGGCTTGTCCGGGAAGACACGGATCCAGATACGGCCACCACGCTTGATGTGACGGGTCATCGCACGACGTGCGGACTCGATCTGGCGCGCGGTGATGCGGCCACGGGCCACGGCCTTCAGGCCGAACTCGCCGAACGACACGTTGGTGCCGGTGCTGTGCGAAATGCCGGTGTTGCGGCCTTTCTGCTCTTTACGATATTTCCTGCGGCTAGGTTGCAGCATGCTTATTCTCCTGCTTTGTCAGCTGCAGCCGGCTTGGCAGCGCGGCGACCGGCTGGTGCGGTTGCTGGTTTAGCACCTGGACGGCCACGGCCAGCTGGCTTGCCGTCTTCGCGACGCGGACCACGTGGCTTCTTCTCGTCGGCCGGAGTCTCGATGACTGGTGCTTCGCCGGTAGCGGAGCGGTCACCCTTGTAGACCCAGACCTTGACGCCGATGATGCCGTAGGTGGTCGATGCTTCGGAGGTACCGTAGTCGATGTCCGCCTTCAGGGTATGCAGAGGCACGCGGCCTTCGCGATACCATTCGGTACGGGCGATCTCGATGCCGTTCAGACGGCCGGAGGACATGATCTTGATGCCCAGGGCGCCCAGACGCATGGCGTTCTGCATCGCGCGCTTCATGGCGCGGCGGAACATGATGCGCTTTTCGAGCTGTTGCGAGATCGAATCGGCGATCAGCTGAGCATCGATTTCCGGCTTGCGGATTTCTTCGATGTTCACGTGCACCGGCACGCCCATGATCTTGGACAGGGAGGACTTCAGGACTTCGATGTCCTCGCCCTTCTTGCCGATCACGACGCCAGGACGCGAGCTGTACACGGTGAAGCGTGCGTTCTTGGCAGGACGCTCGATCACGATACGGCCCACGGAAGCGTTCTTCAGCTTCTTTTTCAGGAAAGCACGTGCCTTCAGGTCTTCGTTCAGCATCGAAGCGAAGTTGCCGTTGGTTGCGTACCAGCGCGAAGCCCAGTTACGGGTGACCGCCAGACGGAAACCGGTTGGATGAATTTTCTGACCCATCTCAGCTCCTTAGTTACCGACAGTCACGTAAATGTGACAGGATTGTTTGGAAATACGATCACCACGGCCTTTAGCGCGAGCAGTGAAGCGCTTCAGGATCGGGCCCTTTTCGACGTAGATCGTTTTCACGAACAGTTCGTCGATGTCGGCGCCGTCGTTGTGCTCGGCGTTCGCAATGGCGGACTCCAGCACTTTCTTCATGATGAACGCGCCTTTTTTCGGGCTGAACGTCAGGATGTTCAGCGCAGCGTCAACCTTCTTGCCACGGATCAGGTCCGCGATCAGGCGGCCCTTTTGATCCGACAGGCGCACGCCTTTGAGGATAGCTTTGGTTTCCATTATTTCTTAGCCTTTTTGTCAGCAGCGTGGCCCTTGAAGGTACGGGTCAGCGCGAATTCGCCGAGCTTGTGACCAACCATGTTCTCGGAAACGTACACAGGCACGTGCACCTTGCCGTTGTGCACGGCAATGGTCAGACCGATGAAGTCAGGCATGATCGTCGAGCGACGGGACCAGGTTTTGATTGGCTTTTTGTCTTTGGTCGCTTGCGCGGCTTCGACTTTTTTCACCAGATGGGCGTCGCAGAACGGCCCTTTTTTCAATGAACGAGTCATGGTTTATCCTTATTTCTTGCCGCGGCGAGAGACGATCATCGAAGAAGTACGCTTGTTCGAGCGAGTCTTCTTGCCCTTGGTCTGCTGGCCCCATGGCGATACTGGGTGACGACCAGCTGCGGTACGACCTTCACCACCACCGTGCGGGTGGTCGATCGGGTTCATCACCACACCGCGAACGGTCGGGCGAACACCGCGCCAGCGCATGGCACCGGCTTTACCGATCTTGCGCAGGCTGTGCTCGGCATTGCCGACTTCGCCGATGGTGGCGCGGCACTCGATGTGCACGCGGCGCACTTCACCGGAGCGCAGACGCACCTGGGCGTACGTGCCTTCACGCGCCATCAGCACCACAACCGCGCCGGCGGTACGGGCCATCTGGGCGCCTTTACCCGGCAGCATTTCCACGCAGTGGATATTGGTACCCACCGGGATGTTGCGGATTGGCAGGCAGTTACCCGGCTTGATCGGCGCTTCCGAGCCGTTCAGCAGGGTGTCGCCGACAGCAACGCCCTTCGGGGCGATGATGTACTTGCGCTCGCCGTCGGCGTAGCACAGCAGGGCGATGTGCGCGGTGCGGTTCGGATCGTATTCGATGCGTTCCACTTTCGCAGGGATGCCATCCTTGTTGCGCTTGAAGTCCACCAGACGGTAGTGGTGCTTGTGACCACCGCCGATGTGACGGGTGGTGATGTGACCGTTGTTGTTACGGCCAGCAGTCTTGGACTTCTTTTCCAGCAGGGCGGCGAACGGACGACCCTTGTACAGGTCGGCGTTCACAACCTTCACCATGCCGCGACGGCCTGGGGAGGTTGGCTTCATCTTAACGAGTGCCATTACTTAGCCTCCTCGGTGAAATTGATTTCCTGGCCGGGCTTCAGGCACACGAAAGCACGCTTGGTGTGGTTGCGGCGGCCGATGAAACGACCCGAACGCTTAACCTTACCTTCGCGGTTTACGGTCTGCACCGATTCCACTTGGACCTTGAACAGCAGTTCAACGGCGGCCTTGATTTCTGGCTTGGTCGCATCCTTGGAAACCAGGAACACGATCTGCTCGTTCTTTTCCGCGACCATGGTGGCCTTCTCGGAAATGACCGGCGCCACGAGCACCTTCATCAGGCGCTCTTCGCTGTGTTTGATGACTGCGCTCATGCCAGCATCTCCTCAATCTGTGCCAGTGCCGCCTTGGTAACCAGGACCTTCTTGTAGAAGACCAGCGACATTGGATCTGCGTGACGCGGCTCAACAACCAGCACGTTCGGCAGGTTACGGGAAGCCAGCTCCAGGTTTTCCTGGATGGTGTCGGTGATGATCAGGACGGATTCCAGACCCATGCCGGTCAGCTTTTGCGACAGCAGCTTGGTCTTAGGAGCGTCGATCGCCAGTTCTTCGATCACGACCAGGCGCTCTTCGCGAGCCAGCTGGGACAGGATCGAGCACAGGCCGGCGCGATACATCTTCTTGTTCACTTTGTGGGTGAAGTTCTCGTCAGGCGAGTTCGGGAAGATGCGGCCACCACCGCGCCACAGAGGCGAGGACGACATACCAGCACGAGCACGGCCGGTGCCTTTCTGGCGCCATGGCTTCTTGGTCGTGTGGTGAACTTCTTCACGGTCTTTCTGCTTGCGGTTACCGCTACGCGCGTTGGCAGCGTAGGCAACAACAACCTGGTGGATCAGCGCTTCGTTGTAATCACGGCCGAAGACGGTGTCAGCGGCGGCAACGTTCGAGGAGGCTTGACCTTGCGCGTTCAAGAGCTTGAGTTCCATCGTTTAAGCTCCCTTCTTTGCTTTAACTTTAACAGCTGGCGACACAACAACCTGGCCGTTTTTCGCGCCTGGTACTGCACCTTTCACCAGCAGCAGCTGGCGGTCAGCGTCGATACGAGCGATTTCCAGGTTCTGGGTCGTCACGGTGACGTCACCCAGGTGACCGGTCATGCGCTTGCCCGGGAACACGCGGCCCGGATCCTGCGCCATACCGATGGAGCCTGGTACGTTGTGCGAACGGGAGTTACCGTGGGTAGCACGGCCGGACGAGAAGTTGTAGCGCTTGATGGTACCGGCATAGCCTTTACCAATGGAAACGCCTTGCACGTCGATCTTCTGACCGACTTCGAACAGGGACACGGCAACAGCGTCGCCGGCTTTCAGTTCGTTTGCTTTGGCAGCGTCAACGCGGAATTCCTTGACGAAGGAACCAGCTTCAACACCAGCTTTAGCGTAGTGACCGGCAGCAGCTTTAGTCACGCGGGATGCGCGACGCTGACCGAAGACAACCTGAACAGCGGAATAACCATCCACTTCAGGAGTTTTGATTTGCGCAACACGGTTGTTCGATACGTCCAGCACGGTCACAGGGATCGAGTCCCCATCATCCGTGAAGATGCGCATCATGCCAACCTTGCGACCGAGGAGGCCAAGGCTCATTTTTTCTCCATTCCCACCTACGATTGGGCGGGGCTTTGTTGAACTACAAAAAAAGATACGGGCCAAATAAAAAGACGAACCCATACCGAAGCCGGCTAGTGTACTTCGATTTGCCTCTTGACGCAACACCTTTGTACGAGGTATGTCAGTTGTGCGCAGCCCACAGCCCGCTTCCCCTACACTCCTCCATCGCTGACAAAAACACCAAGGGCGCGAATGATGGCGAAAAATGCAATGCTTTTTGCGCCCGGGCTGATCCTGGCCGGCGCCCTGGCGGCCCAGACGGCCGCCGCACAGGTCCTGGACACGAGCCTCGGTTTCAGCGGCCTAAAAGTGCAGGCCTGGTCGCTGGCCGACGGCGCAGCGGTCGACGCCGGCGTCCACTTCTCCTCCGCCCACGTCTATGGCGAGATCCTCAATATGCGCAGTGGCGAATCGGTGTATGACATCGGCTCGGCCTCCTCCAGCTGGAATCCGGTGCTGGCGGGGGCCGCCACGCGCGGCTCGCTGAGCGGCGGCGCCGTGACCGGCATGCTGGGCGACGGCCTGCTGCTGCTGCACCTGGACCGGGCGGACTACCCCTGGCGCTACGCCGATGCGGACATGGGCAGCGTCGCTTATATCGACCTGGCGCCGCACAGCTATGCGACCGTCAGCGGCGACTGCAGTTCGATTACCGCCGCAGCGCCAGCGTTCCGGACGGCCAGGGCAACTTTTCCTTCTACCTGTGCCTGTCCCCCGCCAGCGGCTCCTGCAGCGACGCGTATACCAATAACGCGGGCTTTGGCGCCATGCCGCTGAGCTTTGGCGGCTCCTTCGGCCGCACCGCCTATAACTATGGCGACACCACGCTGCGTCTGCGCTGGGAAACCAAGGCCGCCATCGACAACAGCTGGCTGCAGCCGGCGCCGGTACCCGAGCCCGCCAGCTGGGCCATGCTGCTGGGCGGCCTGACCGTCCTGGGCACGGCCGGCGCGCGCCGGCGGCGGGAGCGTAGAATGTTGGCATCATGCTCACCCGCCTCGCCGCCGACGCCGTGCTGTTGCTGCACCTGGCGTTCATCCTGTTCGCCACTTTCGGAGCCCTGCTAGCGCTGCACTGGCGCTGGGCGCCGCTCGTCCATCTGCCGGCCGCCGGCTGGGCGATGTATGTGGAACTGGCCGGCCAGCTATGCCCGCTGACCACGCTGGAAAATTACCTGCTGCAGCGGTCCGGCGATTTCGGCTACAGCGGCAGCTTCATCGACCGCTACCTGACTCCCCTGCTCTACCCTCCCGGCCTGAAGCCGGCCACGCAGAATATCCTGGCCGGCCTCGTCCTGCTGATCAACCTTGCGCTGTATGGCTGGCTGCTGTGGCGCCGGGCGGCGCGAGCTGCAGCCAGGTGAGGCGCCAGGTCCCATCGGCGCGGCCGCCCGCTTCGTAATACGGCACGAACACGAGGTCCGGCCGCGACGCCAGCTTCAGGCGGATGGCCGGGCCATTGGCGCCGGCCGGCAAGGCTTCGGGCGCCAATTCCAGCAGCGGACCGTCGGCCAGGATCACCGTTTCCTCCGTCTTGAAGCCATCGATCAGGCCCGTCGCAAACACCAGCGGGCCGCGCGTGACGGCCGCGTATTCATAGCGCATGACCTGCTGCGCCACCGGCGAACCGTCCGGCGCGCGCGACTCCTGCGTGTTCTGGCTCAGTTTGCGGTGCAGGCGGGGCGCCATCGGCAGCGCCAATTCCACCACATCGCCGGCACGCCACTCGCGCTCCAGGCACAGGTAGCCGCCCGCCGGCGCAGCGCCGGCAGCGGCCCCGGTCCATGCCGCGCCATCGGCGCCATTCACGCGCACCGTCGCCCCTTCGGCCCAGGAAGGAATGCGCAGCGCCAGCGCAAAGCGCGCCGCCTGCGCCGGCTCCACGCTGATGCGCACGGCGCCGTCGGCTGGATAGGCGGTCTGCTGCACCAGCCGCACGCGCCCCGCCGCCGGCAGCTCCAGTTCCGCGGCGCCGGGGCCGTACAGGTTCACGGCAATCTCGTCGGCCCCGCGCAAGGCATAGGCCACGCTGGGCAGCTCCTCCAGCGCCATGGCGCCGCTCGACTTGCAGCAGCGCCAGTAAGTGGTAAAGACCCGCTTCCCGTTGGGGAAGATGTAATAGCACCAGTCCTCGCCATTCGGCGCCTGCTCGCCCAGCAAATCGTTGTACGCCGAGCGCTCGATTTCCTCGGCATATTGCGCTTCGCCCGTGATGGCTAGCAGTTCGCGGTTCATCTGCAACCACGCCAGCGTGGAACAGGTTTCGATATAGCCATTGGGCGAGAAAGCGCCGTGGTGGTTGAACACTTCGCGCGAGCGATGCGCCACGCCGCCCCATGGACCGCCGCCCAGGCT
>DASWYX010000270.1:0-3026 GCA_036404755.1 Pseudoduganella sp. | reverse complement strand
GCGGCCAGGGGCATGACGGCGGACAAAGCCAGGAGACGTTTGTGCATCTTGGACAGTTTGATCATTCTGATTCCTAGTTGTTCATTAAGGTGATGTCTCCTGTCCTCCCTGGTCTTGTCGCCGAGTAAAACTGGTATTTTTTAACATTTAATGCTGCCTTATTAAGCAGCTTAAAAAATGAGCGCGCATTATATACCCGCTATACGATTTCAGCCATACCGAGCTCTGCCGTATGTGTTAGGCATATGCTTGGGCAGCGCACCTTAGATCTAGCGCAAAGCCATCAAAAATGAGCGTCCTAGACTGGCGTTCTCCCCACGAGGGGGTCAACCAGTCGAGGAGCTTTCATGAAAAACTTTCCAACTGAGATGTCCCATACGTCCGGCGCGCCACTGGCGCTGGAAGCCACGCGCATGCTGATCGCATTCAAGCAGCCGCGTTCCCGCGCCGAGGTCGAACAATTCCTGCACAGCCAGGAATTGTTCCTGGAAGACGAGCCGGAAGCCGGGGCCAGCGCGCCCGGCGAACGTGTCAATCACACGAAAACGCGCTTTTTCGTGCAAGCCCGCCGTCCGCTGAACGATGAAGCGCTGGCGCGCGTGGAAGAAGCCGGCGCCCGGCTCGGGCTGGACTGGATCGGCCCCGTCTACCGCCAGGCCGGCCAGCAAGGACGGCGCGGCCTGCTGGCTCCCTTGCCCCACCTCGGCGTCATGAAGCTGCGCGGCGTCCAGCGCGACGCGGTCGGCAACGCCGCCGCCCTGCCAGACACGCTTGCCCTGGCAGGCCCCGGCGGCGCCGCGCCCCTGCTGCAGGAAGTGCCGGAGAAATCGCGCTACCTCAGTGGCTACCGCTATTTCCAGATTAACAATGTGAAGGAAATCAACGCCTTCCAGCTGCGCGACATGGTGAAGTCCTCACCCAATGCGGCCATGGTGGACTTCCAGTTCGAAACCATGCCCCTGCTGACGCCCACCTCGATCGCGCCCAACGATACCCTATTCGCCCAGCAGTGGGACATGAAACGCATCCAGGCCGGCGGCCCCGGCACCACGGGCTGGGACATCACCACCGGCTCGGCCACCGTTACCGTCTGCGTGCTGGACGAAGGCGTGGACATGCACCACAGCGACCTCGCCGCGCGCATCGCCGCCCCCGGCATCAACCTGGGCACGATGTCCGGCGACGGTTCGCCCACCGGCCCGCACGGCACGGCCTGCGCCGGCATCGTGGCCGCCACCTTCAACAATGGCGCCGGCATCAGCGGCGTGGCGGGCACGGCCAAGATCCTGCCCGTCGCCTTCGATGCCTGGACCGACGTCGAGGTGGCGGCGGGCATCAACTACGCCACCGCCCACGGCGCGCAAGTGATCAGCATGAGCTTTGGCTGGGACGCCTGGAACCACGCCATCATCGACCCGGCCATCCAGAATGCTTTCAATAACGATGTGGTGATGTGCGTCGCCACCCACAACTACAACGGCCCCATCACCTACCCTGCGACGAATCCGCTGGTCATCGCCGTCGGCGCATCCGACGAAGTCGACAACCGCAAGACGCCGACCAGTCCGGACGGCGAACCCTGGGGTTCCAACTTCGGGCCGCAGATCTCGGTGGTGTCGCCGGGCGTGCACATCCCCACCACGGACATTACCGGCAGCGGCGGCTACAACGCCGGCGACTACGACCTGGTGTTCAACGGCACGTCGTCCGCCACGCCGCACGTGGCCGGCCTGGCCGCCCTGATCCGCAGCGCCTATCCGGGACTGTCCAACGTGCAGGTACGCGCCCATATCGAGCGCACGGCGCAGAAGGTCGGCGCCGTCGCCTATGCGGACACGGCCGGTAAGTTCAATGGCAGCTGGAACAAGGAAATGGGCTACGGCCGCATTAACGTGCTGCGCGCCCTGGACGAAGCGGATGTGATGATCAAGGATGCACCGGGCGATACGGGCGCGGAACCCTACACGGGCGGCAATTTCTGGGACTTCTCGGATATCGTCGTGCGCATCAATGACGACAACGTCTTCGTGCCGGGCGATCCGGCGCAGTCGAAGAACGTGGAGCGCGGCCAGGCCAACTACATCTATGTGCGCGTGACCAACAACGGCGCCCGCGCCGCGCGCAACGTCACGGTGAGCACCCGCATCACGCCGTTCGTCGGCCTGCAGTTCGTCTACCCGCCGGACTGGACGCTGGTGGATACCATGCACGTCAACCCGACGCCGCTGGCCGCCACCTTTGCCTCCATCCCGGCCGGCGGCACCGTGATGGCCAAGTTCCGCCTGGAGAAGGCGCAGGTGGAAGCGCTATACGGCTGGGAAACCAGTCACCCATGGCATCCCTGCCTGCTGGCCGTGGTTAACGCCGATAACGATTACGCCTTCGCCACGGCGCCGCTGACGGGCGATCCGGTCAGCGTGCGCCGCAACAACCTGGCCCAGCGCAACCTGACCGTGATCGACGTGCTGAAGAACGCCAGCCCGGCCTTCCCCTTCGTGGTCGGCAGCCGCTTCAACCTGGAGCGCAAGGTGTCCATCGTGATCGACCGCAGCCGCCTGCCGTCCGCCATGCCGCTGACCCTGGCGCTGGACGATGAAGGCGCGGCCTTCCCCGCCATCGATTTCGTCAACCAGGTGTCCCCGGTCGCGCCGGACATGGATCAGGAAATGTGCGACAACTCCTTGCTCTTCCTCGAAGAAACGCGCGTGAAGACCCGCTTCGGCTGCTGCACCGGCATCCTCACCTTGGGCAAAGGCTCCCGCTTCGACTGCATCCGCAAGCACGCGGTCGGCAATATCACCGTACAGGGCGGCGAGGTGGTCCTGCGCGAGGGCAAGCGCTATGTCGAGCTGAAGCAGCCGATCGTGCAGGTCACGATGGAGAAAGATGCCGGGATCATGTACCCGATGTCGCTGCAGACGACGATTCCGGAAGGCGCGGCGGCCGGCGACCAATTCATGGTCAGCGTCGCCCAGCTCGATAGCCAAGGCGAGGCCGTAGGAGGTGCGGCCATCGTCGGCTTGTTG
>DASWYX010000269.1:0-3221 GCA_036404755.1 Pseudoduganella sp. | reverse complement strand
CGGGCGCGCCCATACTCGCAGCGCGCACGGCGCTGATGTGCGGCGCGGGGCGGGTATATGCCTGCTTTGTCGGCGAACCGCCCGCCTTCGATCCCGCGCATCCGGAACTGATGTGCCGCAGCGCCCAGGAATACGATTTCGACATGGCCGTCACCGTGGCAGGGCCTGGGCTGGGCACCGCCGCCGCGGCATCGGAAATGCTGATCAACGCACTGCATAGCCATAACGCCCTGGTGGGGGACGCCGATGCGCTCAACCTGTGCGCGGCCGACGCGGGTCTGCGCGAATTGCTTGCGACCCGTGCGGCGCCCACCCTGCTGACGCCCCATCCGCTCGAAGCGGCCAGGCTGCTGGGTTGCACCACCGGCGATGTGCAGGCCGACAGGCTTGGTTCAGCGCGGCGCCTTGCCTCCTCGCTCAACGCGACAGTCGTGCTGAAGGGATCCGGCACCGTGATTGCTGCCGCCGATGGCGCGGTCGTGGTCAATACGACGGGCAATCCGGCGCTGGCCACGGCCGGAACGGGCGACGTGCTGGCAGGGCTCTGTGGCAGCCTGCTTGCGCAGGGCTGGCCGGCATGGGAAGCGGCCGTAGGCGCGGTATGGCTGCATGGCATGGCGGCCGACGTGCTGGTCGCCGAGGGCGCCGGGCCCGCAGGGCTCACTGCCGGCGAGCTGGTTCCGGCAATCCGCACTGCGCTCAACCGCCTGGCCGCGCATGGCGGCCGTTAGCGGCGGCGCGGCAGCTCAGACCAGGCGGCCGGCAGCGATCGTGATGGTGCGCGAGCAGCGCGCTGCGATCGACGGATCGTGCGTTACCAGCACCAGCGTCGAACCGCGTTCGCGATTCAGTTCGAACATCAGCTGGATCACCGCCTCCCCGGTCGCCGCATCGAGGCTGCCGGTCGGTTCATCGGCCAGCAGCAATGGCGGTTCGGTGACGAAGGCGCGCGCCAGCGCCACGCGCTGCTGCTCGCCGCCGGACAGGAATTTCGGATAATGCTTCAAACGGCTGGACAAGCCCACCCGCCCCAGCATGACTTCCGCCTTCATGCGCGCATTGCCATCGCCGGCCAGCTCCAGCGGCAGCATCACGTTTTCCAGCGCCGTCAGGTGCGGCAGCAACTGGAAGGACTGGAACACGAAGCCCAGTTTTTCCTTGCGCAGCGCGGCGCGGCCATCTTCATCGAGGGCGAAGATGTCCACCCCATCCAGCACCACGCTGCCCTCGGACGGCGTATCAAGGCCGGCCAGCAATCCAAGCAACGTCGATTTGCCGGAACCGGAGGCGCCAACGATGGCAAGCGTCTCGGCCTTTTGCACGGTAAAATCCACGCTATGCAGAATTGTCAGCTCGCCGCTGGCATCGGCCACGCGCTTGCTCAGGCCCGAAACGGCAATGGCGGCCTGCGATACGGATACACGCGCTGCCGGCATGGCCGGGGCGTCAGGAATGAAACTGGTGGTAGACGCTTGAGGGAAATCGGGCATGATCTTGTTTAATAAGTTGCGACTGGCCATGGCCGCCCTGCTCCTGCTGGTCAGTGCGGCAAACGCCTATTCTGCACCAAAAACCCTGCTCGTGGTGGGCGATAGCCTGTCGGCCGAATATGGCCTGGCGCGCGGCACCGGCTGGGTGGCGCTGCTGGAGCAGAAACTCAGGACGCAAAAGCTCGATGCCAATATCGTCAACGCCAGCGTCAGCGGCGAAACCACCAGCGGCGGCCGCACGCGCCTGCCCGCACTGCTGAGCAAGCACAAGCCGGATGTCGTGGTCATCGAACTTGGCGCCAACGACGGCTTGCGCGGCCTGCCCGTGCCGGCCGCCGAAGCGAACCTGCGCGCCATGGTCGAAGCCTCGCGCAAGGCGGGCGCGCAGGTGCTGCTGGTCGGCATGCGCATGCCGCCGAACTATGGACGCGACTATGCGGACAAATTCTTTGCCATGTACGGCACGCTGAGCAAGTCGGTCAACGTGCCGCTGGCCCCCTTCATGCTGGATGGCGTGGCCCAGAAGCCCGACCTGTTCCAGCCGGACCGCCTGCATCCGCTGGCGGAAGCCCACCCGATCATCCTGGCCAATATCTGGCCTCACCTGCTTCCCATACTTAAAACAAAATGAAGTATCCCGAACTACTGAAGATTGAAGACGTTCTGCCCCGCCTCGATGAATTCGATACGATCATCGACGCGCGCAGCCCCTCCGAATATGCGCTGGACCATCTGCCCAACGCGATCAACTGCCCCGTGCTGGATGACGAGCAGCGCATCGCCGTCGGCACCATGTACAAGCAGGTCGGCTCCTTCGAGGCGAAAAAGGTTGGCGCGGCGATGGTGTCGAAGAATATCGCTTACCACATCGAGACGCTCTGGCTGGACAAGCCGCGCGACTGGAAGCCCCTGGTCTATTGCTGGCGCGGCGGCAACCGCAGCGGGTCCCTGGCCCATGTTCTGGCCAAGATCGGCTGGCCCGTGGTGCAGCTGGACGGCGGCTACAAGGCGTTCCGCAACCAGATCAACCTGGAGCTGGAAAAGACGCCGGAGCTGGACTTCCGCGTGATCTGCGGCACCACCGGCAGCGGCAAGACACGCCTGCTCGATACGTTGGAGGCGATCGGCGCGCAGGTGCTGGACCTGGAACAGCTGGCGGCGCACCGCGGCTCGGTGCTGGGCAATATTCCCTGCCAGCCGCAGCCTACGCAAAAGGCCTTCGAGACGTCGATCTGGGACCGCCTGCGCCGCTTCGACCCGTCACTGCCGGTCTTCGTTGAATCGGAAAGCAAGAAGGTGGGCGATTTGCGCGTGCCGGCCGCGCTGATGGACCGCATGCGCGCTTCGCCCTGCATCGCGATGCAGGTGGCGCGCGCGGACCGCGTAAAGCTGCTGATCGAGGATTACCAGCACTTCGCGTGCAATGCGCCGGCGCTGAATGCGCAGCTGGAGTTCCTGACGCCTTTGCACGGCAAGGAGAAGATCGAGCGCTGGCAGCAGATGTCCAACGGCGGGCAGATGCCGCAGCTGGTCGACGAGCTGCTGGTCGATCATTACGATCCGGCTTATCTGCGGTCCATTAACAAGAATTTCGCGCAGTACGATAAGGCCGAGGTGGTGGAGCTGGCGGATATTTCGCCGGAGTCCTTCCTGGCCGCTGCGCGGCAGCTGCACCGCGACTGAGCGTGGACGGCGGATCAAAACGATCCGCCCTACGGTGCGTCGGTGCGC
>DASWYX010000268.1:0-2815 GCA_036404755.1 Pseudoduganella sp. | reverse complement strand
CCTGTTCTGCGGAAAACCCGAAATTTTCACGGCCGGTAACGACCTGGATGACTTCCTCAAAACATCGCCGGACGCGCCGATCGCCGACCGTCCCGTATTCCGCTTCATGCACGCGCTGAGCCACTGCAACAAGCCTGTGGTGGCCGCGGTGACCGGCGCCGCCATCGGCATCGGCACCACGCTGCTGCTGCACTGCGACCTGGTCTACGCCGGCGACAACGCCAAGTTCTCCGTCCCCTTCGCGCAACTGGGCCTGTGCCCCGAATTCGGCTCCAGCCTGCTGCTGCCGCGCACCGCCGGCCACGCCCGCGCCGCCGAAAAACTGATGCTGGGCGAACCGTGGGGCGTGCAGGAAGCCTACGACATGGGCCTGGTCTCCAAAGTCCTCCCGGCCGCCGACGTGCTGGCCCACGCCCAGGCGCAAGCCGCCAAGCTGGCCGCGCTGCCCGCCGCCTCCATCCGCGCCACCAAGCGCCTGATGAAATCCGGCCGCGAAGCGCTGCAAGCCCACATTGACGTCGAAAGCAAGATGTTCGGCGAAATGCTGATGGGCCCTGAAGCCAAGGAAGCCTTCACCGCCTTCTTCGAAAAGCGCAAGCCGGATTTCAGCAAGTTCGCATAAGGGTCAGGCCGGCCGCAGGCGCCGGCCCATGATCACGTGCACGACGAAAAGCATCGCGCCGGCCAGGCCGAGAATCCAGTGCGTCGCCGACCAGATCGGGCGGCTTTCCTCGCTTGCCACGTAGTAGAGCGCGTAGCCGCTCACAATCAGTGTCAGCATCGCGACCACCACGCTCCAGCCGGCGGCGAGGTTGCGTTTGGCCTTGATCGCCCGGCGGATATGCGCGTTCATCAGGCTGCCCACGAAGAAAAGTGTCACCATGGCGGCGCCGCCATGGACCTTCATGGCCAAGGGCTCAAGCGGGTGAACGGTTTCGCCGAACTGGCCCACCGGGCGCATAGCAAAACGGGCGACCAGCCATGCGGCGCCGCTTAAGGCCAGCAGCGAAAGAACGGCATAGATAACGCGCCGATGCCAGCGCTCAATCCGCAGATTGATGTGGTGGCGGTTGCGGTGGAGAGTATGCATCGCTCAGATTATAAATGCGGTGGCTTGCCATTGCGCCAGCGCCGGATGGCCTGGATCGCCACTGGCGAAGACGACCTTGGTCAAGGCATCCGCGGCGGCGCATAGCGGCGCGCGCACCGAAACGCTGACGGGGGCTTCCAGGGCACGGCCATCGCGCCCGTCGAGCAGGGCGCTGACTTGGCGGCCTGCGTGGCGGCGTCCCGAGAAATAACTGGCCGACGTGGCCAGTGCTTCGTCGCGTAGCCAGAGCCGCCGGCTTGGGCGCTGCGGCGCGCCGGGATCGCGCACGGCAACCGGCCAGTCCTGGCTGCCCAATGTCCGCAAATCGCCGCCGGCATTCACGCAGCCATTTGCCGTTCCCGCCCGGCGCAGCGCCTGCACCGCGAGATCGACGGCATAGCCTTTGGCGATGCCGCCCAGGTCGATCCAGCCCGGCCGCAATTTGCGCACTGTGTTATCCGCTTCGCAGCGGTACACAGACTGCGCCGGTTGAAGCTGTGGCACATCATCCGCGACAGGCGGCAGGTAGTCCCACGCAACCAGTTGCGGCGCGCAGGCGACATTGAACATGCCCTGCGAAGCGCTGTCGACTTCCTCGGCCAGCCGCAAAACCTGCCAGGTATGTGCATGCACGGCGATCAGGACGCCGGCCGCCGCCGTGTTCAGGCGGGACACTTCACTGGCCGGATCATGGAAGCTCATCAGGCGATGCACCAGCGCGACCTCGGCAAAGGCCGCATCGATCGCGCCGTCATCGCTGTCGGCGCTGATCTCGACCAACGTGCCAAGCCAGGGCTGTGCGCGGCGCCTCATTTTCGCAACGCCACACTGGCGATGGCCGCGATGCGGCGCACGCCGTCGGTGATATGGGTGCACGAAAGTGTGGCGCCGCTGATGCATGCGATGCCGTCTGCCACCGCAAGGCCGCCGCCCGTGACCGACTTGCCCGCAAACTGGCGGCGCCATGCGGGCAGGCGGACCTCGCCCCCGTGGCTCTCCCGATAGACAAGAATCTCCACCTGGCGTACCGTGGCGTCTGGGTTCAGGCCCACTGCATAGGAAATCAGCTCGAATTTGCCGATCACCTCGTCGAGCACCATATACCCGAGCAGTGTTTCATCGCGGTAGGCGGCCACGACCCGCCAGTTCACCGAGCGCGCAGCCAGGCCCGCAAGCTTTTCCACCTGCTGCATTTGCGGCAGCGTGAGCGCCAGTTCCTGCGGCCGGAATGCCGTGGCGTCCGGGAACATCAGCTTCTGCGCCTGGTCCGCGGTCAGATACTGGGTAGCCAACGCCGGCGTGCATGCCAGCGTGGCGGTCAATGGCAACACAAGCTGGTAGCGCATATCAGTACAGGAAGCCCATGCCGAGGTTGACGCGGTCGCGCGTTTTGTCCTGCTTGAATTTCTGATAGTCCGCTTTCAGTACAACGCCTTCGCCGATTTTCAGGTTCGCGCCGACCGTGGTGACTTTTTCATCCGCAGTGCTATCCACGCCCAGTCCTTGCGGCACCGGCGCATAGCTCCTGGCGGTATTGAACTGTTCGTAACGCGCGAAGGGGCTCAGGGTATAGTCGCCGGACTTCAGCAGCTGATACGCGGCCTGCAGATACCAGCCGGCGAAGTTCTTCGGCACTGGCGTGGGATTGCCGACGAAGGTCTCGTTCAAGGCTTCGGTATTGCTGATCTGCCCACGGGCGTACAGTGCCGCCAGGTCCCAGCGGCC
>DASWYX010000267.1:0-2836 GCA_036404755.1 Pseudoduganella sp. | reverse complement strand
GCCGCGTAAGGGACGATGCGGCTGGCAATGGCCCGTAGGCGCTGCACGCGCGGATCGCTGGGCGGCACCAGGGCATTCTTTTGCTTGGCTTCCGTCAGCAGCTGCGTGTATTGCAGTTTCGACTGTTCGTTGACCGTTTCTTCATCCGCAAAGACGCGCAGGCGCGACAGCTTGGTGACGGGGATGCCGTCCGCCTGTTGGGCGCCCTGCTGAGTGGGCGGCTGGGCCGGCGCGAGGCTCGTGAAACCCGCCAGCGCCAGCAATGCGAGAGAGTGTTTGATCTTCATGAAATAACGATAGCACACTCGGTTTTAGTGTGACGTGCGCTTTCTCAAGCGAAACACTGCAAGGTCGCCGCGCAGGTTGGGCATCACATTCACGATCTTGCCTTCGCTCAGCGCCACGCACTCGATCACTTCCAGTCCCACTTCCTCGGCCAGTTCCTGGAAGTCCTTGATGGTGGCGCAACGCACGTTCGGCGTGTCGTACCACTGGTAAGGCAGGGACTTGGACACCGGCATGCGTCCGCGCAGCAGTGCGATGCGGTGCGGCCAGTGGGCAAAGTTGGGGAAGGACACGATGGCTTCGCGACCCACGCGCACGATGTCGCGCAGCAGGTCTTCCACGTGCTTCATCATCTGCAGCGAGGACAGGCACATCACCATATCGAAGGAATTGTCGCCGAAGATGCCCAGGCCGCGCTCGAAGTCCTGCTGGATCACGCGCACGCCGCGCTGGGTGGACTTCAGCACCTGCTCATCGGCCAGCTCCAGGCCATAGCCGGTGCAGTTCTTGCCGGTCTGCAGATAATCCATCATCACGCCGTCGCCGCAGCCCACATCCAGCACGTGGGCGCCCGGCTTGATCCAGTGGGCGATAAAGGCGAGGTCGGGACGGGCGTTGCTCAGCTCATCGAAAGTCATGCTGCGGATTCCTTGTTATTTTCTTTCCATACCTGCTCGTAGTAGGCACGCACCAGGTTCATGTAGCGTGCATCCTCCAGCAGGAAGGCATCGTGGCCGTGCGGCGCATCGATTTCGGCATAGGTCACTTCGCGCCGGTTCGCCAGCAGGGCCTGCACGATTTCGCGGCTGCGCTCCGGCGAGAAGCGCCAGTCCGTGGTGAAGGAAGCCAGGAAGAACTTGGCCTTGGTGCCCTCCAGGGTTTTCGTCAGGTCGCCATCGTATTTGCGCGCCGGGTCGAAATAATCGAGCGCCTTGGTGATCAGCAGGTAGGTGTTGGCGTCGAAGTACTCGGCGAACTTGTCGCCCTGGTAGCGCAGGTAGGACTCGATCTCGAAGTCGATGCCGAACCCGAACTTGTAGTCGCCGCCATTGGTGGCGATGTCGCGCAGCCTGCGGCCGAACTTCTCCGCCATGTCGTCGTCGGACAGGTAGGTGATGTGGCCGACCATGCGCGCCACCTTCAGGCCGTTCTTCGGCACCACGCCGTGTTCGTAGAAATTGCCCTCGCGGTAGTCGGGGTCGGTCAGGATGGCCTGGCGCGCCACGTCGTTGAAGGCGATGTTCTGCGCCGACAGCTTGGGTGTGGAGGCGATCACCAGGCAGTGGCGCAGGCGGTCCGGGTACATGATGGACCAGGCCAGCGCCTGCATGCCGCCCAGCGAACCGCCCATCACCGCGGCGAATTGGCGGATGCCCAGCTGGTCGGCCAGGCGCGCCTGTGCCGCCACCCAGTCTTCCACCGTCACCACGGGGAAGGCGGCGCCATAAGGCTTGCCGGTGGCGGGATTGTTGTGCATCGGGCCGGTGGATCCGAAGCAGGAACCCAGGTTGTTGACGCCGATGACGAAGAACTTGTCCGTATCGAGCGGCTTGCCGGGACCGACCATATTGTCCCACCAGCCCACGTTCTTCGGATTGTCCGCATAGTAGCCGGCCACGTGGTGGGAAGCGTTCAGCGCATGGCACACCAGCACGGCGTTGGACTTGTCGGCGTTCAGCGTGCCATAGGTCTCGTACATCAGCATGTAGTCGCGCAGGGACGCTCCGCTCTGTAGCTGAAGGGGTTCCGCAAAGTGCATTGTCTGCGGCGAGACGATTCCGATCGAAGGCATGTGAGTCCGAGTTGTATGCGAATTGTTTGGTGGGTACTACAGGGCTTGCAGGGCGATGACCGCATCCGCGATCGCTTCCGGGTCCATCGAGCGCATGATGCGCCGGGTGTACGGTGCGATCTGCTCCAGGTCCGTGTTCAGGATCTCCTGCTTCACGGACAGCAGCTGGGCCGGGTGCATCGAGAACGAGCGCAGGCCCATGCCCAGCAGCAGGCGGGTCAGCTTGGCGTCGCCGGCCATTTCGCCGCACACGGCCACGTCGATGCCGGCCTTGTGGCCCGCGGCGATGGTCATGGAAATCAGCTGCAGCACGGCGGGATGCAGGGGATTGTAAAGGTGGGCCACCTCATAATCAACCCGGTCGATGGCCAGCGTGTACTGGATCAGGTCATTGGTGCCGATGGAGAGGAAGTCCATCTTCTTGACGAACATCGGCAGCGACAGCGCGGCGGCCGGGATCTCGATCATGGCGCCCACTTCCACTTCCGGATCGTACTTCTCGCCGGCCTCGCGCAACTGCGCCTTGGCCTGCTCGATCATGGACAGCGACTGGTCGATCTCGAAGGCGTGCGCCATCATCGGGATGAGGATGCGCACCTTGCCATGCACGGACGCGCGCAGGATGGCGCGCAACTGGGTCAGGAAGATCTGCGGTTCGGCCAGGCAGAAGCGGATGGCGCGCAGGCCCAGGGCCGGATTCATGGCCGTGTGCTCGACCTGGTCGAGCGGCTTGTCGGCGCCGATGTCCAGCGTGCGGAT
>DASWYX010000266.1:0-2792 GCA_036404755.1 Pseudoduganella sp. | reverse complement strand
CCAGGCGCGGTAGCGTTCCATGCGCGCGGACCAGAACTCGTCCTGCGCTTCCTCGCCGGCCGGCACGCGGTAGAAGGCATCGTCGGCGCGCTTGTAGGCAAAGCCGAGCAGGAAGCGCAGCTCGACGGCTTCATCGTCCGCGCCGAACGGAGAGGGCGCCCAGCCGGCGATGCTGCGCTGCAGGGCGGGTGCTTCGCGCACTTTCTTGTCGCTCAGCGAGGCTGCCGCCTCGCGCACCATGGCATGCAGCTGGCCATAGGTGATGCCTTCCATTTCGCCCAGGTCGTAGGCATGCTGCACCAGCACCAGCCGGGCGTGCGGGCTTTCCAGGCCGCCGCTGCGGAAGCTCTCCAGCAGGGCTTCATAAGCTTGCTCGTCCTGGAAGCACTCGGTTTCGGCAAGCCCGCCCTGGCTATGCACGAAGAGGGGAATGGCGAAGGCGTTGACCTCCATCTCGGGACCGTTCTCGCGGTGCAGCAGCACGGTGCCCGCATGTTCCTCGATGGCTTCGCGCAGCACGCGGTAGGCCTCGCTGTCCTCGAAGCGCGCCTGTTCCAGCGCGCCGTACAGGATCTCGTTCTTTTGCTGATTCAGGTAGCGCTTGATCTGGCGGTTGAAGTCCAGCTCATATTCGCTCATGTCCTCGTATTCCTGCTCGGCCACGGTGAGCGCGAGTTCGGACAGCGCCTGGCTCAGGGCTTCTTCCTTCTCCTGCGGCGGCGTGGAAGACTTGCGGGGGACGGGTTTCTTATTCTTGGGCATATTCCGGGGCGGCGCCCGGAAGCGCCTCAATGTTCGATGTGGAAGGTTTCGTGCAGTTCGTCGAGCAGGTCGGCGGCTTCGTCCTCGCTCATGCCGAGGTGGCGGCAGGCCAGTTCGCCGCCTTTTTGCCACTCCAGCGATTCTGGGTTGCCATGGTAGCGCTGAATGGCGCGTTCCGCCAGCACCGACCCTGCGACGAGGGAGCGGATGGCGTCATCGGTGGCGTCGTCGGCCAGCACGGAGTAATCGTGGTGGTGCAGGATGGCCCAGGAAACGTCCGGCGACAGGCCCCAGTTACGCGCCAGCAGGCAGCCGATGGCGGCGTGGTTGGTGCTGTGGCGCACGTCCTCCACCTTGGTGAAGCTGTGCGAGACGGAGCCGGAAGCCATGTCCAGCGTGGCCTGGTAGTCGCTGAAGCGGTTCAGCAGGATGGGAATGCCGATATCGCAGAACAGGCCGAAGGTATGGGCGATGTCCGGCGGCGCCAGGCGCAGGCGGCGCGAGATGAACACCAGGGCCAGCGCACGGCGGGAAGACAGGTCCCAGAACTGGTTGAGCGCCGCCTCGTTGCCATCGATGGCCTGGCGCGCCAGCAGGCCGGTGAGCAGGGCCGCGCAATTGGTAATGCCGAGGAAGTTGATGGCCTGCTCCACCGACTTGGCCTTGCGCGCCGCACCATAGAACGGGGAATTGGCCAGCTTGAGCAGCGCACCGGACATGCCGACGTCGTTCGCGATGATGCGTGCGATCGCGCGCGGCGAAGGGTCGTCCTTGCCCAGTTCCGCCTGCAGGTCCACCAGCAGGCTGGGACGCGGCGGAATGCGGATCGATCGCAGCAGGGCCTCCTCTGCGGTCTGTTCTTGCGCTGCTACTGTTGTCATTTTTAAACGGGACTGCCAATTGAAGAATCCCGGCCATTATCGCCGCTGGAATCGGCGATGGCTCATTTACGTGAAGAAATATTTTGCACTTGTGGCTAGCGGCGGCGTTTTCTTGCCAAGGCTACAATTGCCTGCATGACCAGATTAATTGCAGGGATAGACTTTGAGCGTCCGGCCCACGAAGTGGCGCGCAAGCTGATCGGCGCCGTGGTGCTGGTGAACGGCGTGGGCGGACGCATCGTGGAAACGGAAGCCTACGACCGCGAGGACCCGGCCTCGCACGCCTTCACCGGCCGCTCCGAGCGCAACTTCGCCATGTTCGGGCCGCCGGGGTACGCCTACGTCTACCGCTCGCATGGCCTGCACTGGTGCCTGAATTTCGTCTGCATGGAAGAGGGACACGGCGCCGGGGTGCTGCTGCGCGCGATCGAGCCGCTGGAGGGCCTGGAAGCCATGCACGAACGCCGCAAGTTCGACGACGTGCGCCTGCTGTGCGCCGGGCCGGGCCGCCTGTGCCAGGCCATGGCCGTGACCCGCGCCCACAACGCCATGCCGCTGGACGCGCCGCCCTTCGAACTGCGGCCGCGCCAGGGCAGGGTGCAGGTCGCCGTCGGCCCCCGCATCGGCATCAGCAAGGCGGTCGACGTGCCTTGGCGCTTCGGCCTCGCCAACTCGCCTTACGTCAGCAAGCCGTTCCGATAAGTTCGGGACGGCGGCGCTCCGTCCGCGTGCCGGCCGCCGCCGCGTGTTCCTCGGCCGCCGCGTCGCTGGCCGAGTGATCCAGTTGGAACACCGCCACGGACGCGGCCAGGTAGCTCGCCTGCTCCTGCAGGCTCGCCGCGGCAGCCGCCGCCTGCTCGACCAGTGCCGCGTTCTGCTGCGTCACGTCGTCGATCTGCATCACGGCCTTGTTGACCTCCGTGATGCCCTGCGCCTGCTCCGCGCTGGCCGCGTTGATGCGCTCGATCACATCGTTCACCTGCCGCACGGAGGCCACGATATCGCCCATGCTGCCGCCGGCGACCGACACCGAAGCCGCGCCCCGGTCGACGGTCGCCACGGATTCCGCGATCAGGGCCTTGATCTCGCGTGCCGCCGAAGCCGAGCGCTGCGCCCGCGTGCGCACCTCCGCCGCCACGACCGCGAAGC
>DASWYX010000265.1:0-8121 GCA_036404755.1 Pseudoduganella sp. | reverse complement strand
ATTGACGCAGGAAAAGTCCTTGTTGCAGCTGCTCTGCTCGATGGCGCGCTTACGGCCCCAGTCGGTCTCGACGGGCACCACGCTCAGGCAGTTGGAGGCCACGCCGCAGTCGCCGCAGCCTTCGCAGACGGCCTCGTTGATGAAGATGCGGCGGGGCGGGTCCGGGAATTCCTTCTTCTTGCGGCGGCGGCGCTTCTCGGCGGCGCAGGTCTGGTCGTAGATGATGACCGTGCAGCCCGGCAGTTCGCGCAATTCGCGCTGCACCGCATCCATGTCCTTGCGGTCGTGCAGGGAGACGATGGCCGGCAGCGCCGAACGGTCGGTATAGCGGGACAGGTCTTCCGTCACCAGTGCGATGCGCTTGATGCCTTCCGCGGCCATCTGCTGCGCGATCATCGGCACGGACACGGTGCCGTCCACCGGCTGGCCGCCCGTCATTGCCACGGCGTCGTTGTACAGGATCTTGTAGGTGATGTTGACCTTTGCCGCCACCGCCGCGCGGATCGCCAGGTAGCCGGAGTGGAAATAGGTGCCGTCGCCCAGGTTCTGGAACACGTGCGGCACCTTGGAGAACGCCGCCTGGCCGATCCACGGCGTGCCTTCGCCGCCCATGTGGGTGGTCAGCTTGTTCATTTCCGGGTAGATCGAGGTTGCCATCACGTGGCAGCCGATGCCGGCCAGCGCGAAGGAGCCTTCAGGCACCTTGGTCGACGTGTTGTGCGGGCAGCCGGAGCAATAGAAGGCGGGACGGAACGGCGTCTCGATAGCCTTCTTCAGCACGGCGTCCTTCGCTTCCAGGAAGGTCAGGCGGGCCTTGATCTGGTCCTGGATATTGGTGTCGGCGATGTAGCGGGCGACGCGGCCGGCGATCACGCGCGCCACCTGGGACACGGAGAAGTCGGCCTTCGGCGGCAACAGCCATTCGCCGCGTGGCGCGACCCATTCGCCCTTGTCGTCGAACTTGCCGATAATGTGCGGACGGACGTCGTCGCGCCAGTTGTACAGCTGCTCCTTCAACTGGTATTCGACGAACTGGCGCTTTTCTTCGACCACCAGGATCTCGTCCAGGCCTTGGGCGAATTCGCGCACGGATTCGGGCTCCAGCGGCCAGGGCATGGACACCTTGAACAGGCGCAGGCCGACCTTGGCGGCCATGTCCTCATCGATGCCCAGTTCTTCCAGCGCTTCCAGCACGTCCAGGTAGGACTTGCCGGAGGCGATGATGCCCAGCTTGGCGTCCTTGGAATCGATGGTCGTGTGATTCAGCTTGTTCTCGCGCGCATAGGCCAGCGCCGCGTAGATCTTGTAGTCCTGCATCAGCGCTTCCTGGTTGCGCGCCTGCTGGCCCAGCGGGATGCTGGACAGGCGTGCATTCAGGCCGCCTTCCGGCATCTGGAAGTCCTTCGGAATCTTCACGTCCACGCGGAACGGGTTGGCGTCGACCGAAGCGCTCGACTCCACGGTGTCGGCCAGCGCCTTGAAGGCGACGGCGCAGCCGGAGAAGCGCGACATGGCCCAGCCATGCACGCCCAGGTCCAGGTATTCCTGCACATTGCAGGGATACAGCACGGGGATCATGCAGGCCGAGAAAATATGGTCGGACTGGTGCGGCAGGGTGGAGGAGTAGGCGCCGTGGTCGTCGCCGGCCACCAGCAGGATGCCGCCGTGCTTGGAAGTGCCGGCATGGTTCATATGCTTGAAGACGTCGCCGCAGCGGTCCACGCCCGGACCCTTGCCGTACCACATGGCAAACACGCCGTCGTATTTCGCCGGGCCGATCAGGTCGACCTGCTGCGAACCCCAGACGGCGGTGGCCGCCAGGTCCTCGTTCACGCCGGGCACGAATTGCACATTGTGCGCTTCCAGGTGCTTTTTGGCTTTCCACAGGTTTTCATCCAGGCCGCCCAGCGGCGAACCGCGGTAGCCCGAAATGAAACCGCCGGTGTTCAAGCCGTCTTTCTTGTCGCGCACTTGCTGCATCAGCGGCAGGCGAACCAGGGCTTGGATACCGGAGAGGAAGATTTTGCCGGAGGTGGCGGTGTATTTATCGTCGAGGCTGACGTCGTTCAGTGCAGGCGTGTTGCTGCCGTTCGCCGTGGTAGCGGACATGGTGGCTGTCTCCAAAATTCATGATTCGGTACGTGTTCGGCTGCGGTCGGCGCCGGGTAGGCGCGTCCTTGCCTGGACACTGTGGCCGCGGGTTTGCGGCCTGGCTCAGTATTCGAGTGTACGGTTTACTTTACGTCTACGGAAATACGAATTGAGGATGGGGGTATAAGGGAAAACTATGGCCTGTGACCTATTGCCCTACCAGGCTGGCGCCCGGCCATGCACCGCTGGCGCACAGCTCGGCGGCCACTTGCTGGGCGAGGGAGGAGATGGCGTTGGCGGCATTGGTCAGTGGGATATTGCGCGACGCGCACAGCACCACGGTCCGGCTGATGGATGGATTTTCGACATTGTGGGCGCGCATCGCGCCGCGCTCGATCTCCGGCAGCACCGGCGCGACCGGCAGGATGGTGGCGCCCATGCCCGCCATGATGGCGGACTTCAGGATGGCGATGGAATTGATTTCGATGACATTGCCCACCACCAGCCCGGCGGCCCGCGCCACCGCTTCGATGCGGGGACGCACGCCATGCTGCAGCCCGGGCAGGATCAGCGTGGTCTGCAGCGCCTGCTTCAACTTGATCGACTGGCCCCGCTCAAAGACCGGGAAATCGGAACGGCAGATATAGCTGAGCGCTTCCTCGGCCAGCGGCGTGGTGTTGAAGGGCGTCAGCTGGCCATCGTCGAACAGCACGGCCAGGTTCACGCGGCCGCTTTTCAGCTGTTCCGCCAGGTTGCCGGTCAGCTCTTCCGTCAGCTGCAGGGTGATATCGGGATATTGCTCGCGCGCCGCCGTCAGCAGGGGCAGGGCGAGCGCGGCGGAAATGCTGTGCGGCAGGCCCATCGACACGCTGCCGGAGGGGCGCGCCGACTGCGTGACCGCGGAGCGGGCGTCGGCCACCTGCTTCAGGATCGCCTGGGCATGTTCGTAAAACACCTTGCCTGCGTCCGTGCTGACCACGCCCTGGGCGCTACGGTGCAGCAGCTGCGCGCCCAATTCCTCTTCCAGCTGGCGCAGCTGCTGCGTCAGCGCGGGCTGGGCTACATGGAGGACAAGCGCCGCCCGCGACAGGGAGCCGTGGTCGACAATGGCAACAAAGTAACGCAGCTGACGCAGTTCCATTTGTATATATTGTTAAGTAGTCATTTCATTGGGAAACATTTATACTTATTCTAACTTGTTCCGCGCTCCTTCACATTCAGGTAGAGAATGCTCAAGAAAGTCGATTCGTCCCAGTTAAAGGTTGGCATGTATATTCACGACCTGAGCTGCGACTGGATGACCCATCCATTTGTCCGAAACCGCTTCGTCATCGCCACCCATGATGAGATCGCCAAGATCATCAAGGCGGGCATCCACGACGTGGTCATCGACAGCGAAAAGGGACTGGACGTGGAAGCGCCCACTCTGGCGGAAGCGCACGCGGAAACGGAGCGCGAGCTGGCCGAACTGGCGAAGCAGCCGGCAAAAATCGTCCGGACTTCGCTGGGCGAGGAGTTGCAGCGCGCGGCCCAGATCCGCCACCAGGCCGCCGGCGTGGTGCGCAATGTGATGGCGGACGCGCGCCTCGGCAAAGCGATCGAAATCGGCGCCGTGCAACCGGTGGTGCAGAACATCACGGAATCCATCCTGCGCAATCCCGGCGCCTTGCTGGGCCTGCTGCGCATCAAGACCAAGGACGATTACACCTTCCTGCATTCCGTCAGCGTGTGCGCGCTGCTGGTGGCCTTCTGCAATGCGCGCGGCATGGATGCGGACACGATCCGCCAGGCCGGCATCGGCGGCCTGCTGCACGATACGGGCAAGGCGATGGTGCCGGACGCGATCCTGAACAAGCCCGGTCCGCTGACCGATGAGGAATTCGCTCTGATCAAGAAGCACCCCGAAGACGGTTGGAACATCCTGCGCCAGTCGCCCGAGGTGCCCGCCATCGCGCTGGACATCACGCGCCACCACCACGAGCGCCGCGACGGCACCGGCTACCCGGACAGGCAGTCCGGTGACGAGATCAGCGAACTGGCCCAGATGGCCGCCATCGTCGACGTCTACGATGCGCTGACCGCCGACCGCGTCTACCACAAGGGCATTCCCGCCGCGGCGGCCTTGCGCAAGATCTATGAGTGGAGCAAGCACCACTTCAACCAGCAGCTCGTGCAGGAATTCATGCGCTGCGTGGGCATTTACCCGGTCGGGACGCTGGTGCTGCTGGAGTCGGGGCGCCTGGGCGTGGTGGTCGAGCCGCATGAGACCAACCTGGTGGCGCCGAAGGTGAATGTGTTCTTCAATACGAAGACCAATGTCTACATCAAGCCGGAAACCCTCGACCTCTCGCGCGGCCTCGGTTTCGGCGGCGGCGACAAGATCGTCGGTTACGAATCGCCATCCAAATGGAACGTGGACCCGATGCGCTTCATGAGCCTGGCGTAAGCGCACGGCCGATCAGTGATCCCCCGCACCTCGCGTGTAGGGCGGATCATTGATCCGCCGTGCCCGCGCTTAGAAGAATTCCGCCGTATCGTTGGATTCAACCGTATGCAGCCGGCCGCTGCTCACCAGCTCATCGTAGTGGCAAGCCATATTCCGTCCATGGCTCTTGGCGTAATACAGCGCCTGGTCCGCGCGGCCGAGAATGATGACCGGCGCCTCATAGGCGCTGATGCTGACGAAGCCCACCGAAACCGTCACCCGTCCCACCTGCGGGAACTCGTGCTCCTCCACATTCTTGCGGAAGCGTTCGATGATCTTTTTCGCATTCTCCAGCGTCGAAGAACGCAGCAGCACGACGAATTCCTCGCCGCCGAAGCGGAACACGCGGTCCTGGGCGCGGAAGGATGAAGTCAGCAGGTTGGCGATCAGGATCAGCACTTCGTCGCCGTACAGGTGGCCGAACTTGTCGTTGACGGCCTTGAAATGGTCGACATCGACCACCGCCAGCCACTGCTTTTCTTCGTCGCTGTGCTGGCGGCGTTCGTGGCCATTGGGCGGCACGGCCACCAGGGTGTCCTGCTCCACGCTGCTGGCCTGCAGCATTTTCGACAGCTGGTCGTCGAACGTCTTGCGGTTCAGCAGGCCGGTCAGGGAGTCGCGCTCGCTGTAGTCGAGCAGGTTCTGGAAATTGCGGTAGACGCTGACGATGCCGCCGATGATGTGGATGGTGTCGCTGGTGTAGGGCGTTGGATTGATGATTTCCAGGCAAGTGTCGGCCTTGTCGCCCATCCAGATGGGCAGCCACAGCGTGTGCTCGCCGGCCGCATTCATGTAGTCCGCGCTGGACTCATGCTGGGCGATGCAGCTCGCCAGTGCAGGGTACTGGGCAATGGGCTCGCCCGGGCTGCCCGGATCGGCATTCTCTTCCATACGGGCCGGCTGGCCGCGCTCGATGATGGCGCGTGGTCGCACAAACAACTGGCCGCGCACATTCACCAGGCTGAGAACCCGGGTCTGCGTAGCGGAGGCCAGTTCCTGTACCGCCGAAATCACGGAGATGTCGAGCATCGTGTGATCCCGGTGGCCAGTCATGTCCACCATATGTTTCAGAAGGGAATCCATTTGCGCTTAATGTTTCCGGTATTCAAGGCTCACAGTGACACCAAGCACGAGGCCTTTCTAAAAGACAGCTAATCAGCATAATGTCTTTTTGTATTTAGGGCAATTATCTTTGCGGCTTTTCATTAAAAACACCACGTTTACCGCCCTGAATCTAGCGTGCCAGCGACACCGCCAGTTTGACATAGAACATCAAACGGTGCAGGAAAAGTTCCGCGTGGAAATCTTGCGGTGCATCAAGTTGCCCGAATGCACAACTTCTATAGTTGAGGCAATGGCGCGCGGCCCAGGCGCCAGAGGCTTTCTTTCCTAAGGAGTTGATCATGAACGCACTTATGGCAGCAGTCCGGACCTTCGTCCGGGACGAGCGCGGCGTCACCGCGATCGAGTATGGCCTGATCGCGGCGGCCATGGCCGCAGCTATCGGCACGGCAATGGTTGCCCTCAGCGGCGGCCTCTCAACCGTGTTTACCACCATCGTCAACGCACTGACCTGATCCGCGCCCGGGCTGCCGCCATGCCGACTTTTTCTGACCTCGTCCTGCTGTCCCTGGTCGGCCTGGCGGCGTGCTGCGATATCGACCGTCGCCGCATCCCCAACCTCCTCGTGACGAGCGGGCTCGCTGCAGCGTTGCTGCTGCACCTGGCCAGCGGCGGACCGCCGGCAGTGCTGCGCCTGGGACTGGCAGGCGCGGTGGCCGGCGGCGCCATTTTCCTGCCGCTCTACCTGCTGCGCGGCATGGCGGCGGGAGACGTGAAGCTGATGGCCATGGCCGGCGCCTTCCTCGGCCCCCCCACGGCTGCGCTGGCCGCCCTGCTGACGCTGATCGCAGGCGGCGGCGTGGCCCTGCTGATGCTGGCCCTGTCCCGGCAAACAGGCCGGCCGGCAAGCGGGCTGCCCTATGCCGTCGCCATCGCGCTGGGCACCACCTGTGCGGTCGCCGCAACGCGCGGCTAGGGTTTGCTGCACATCAATATCCACATGGAAACGCATCGCTATCATCGGTTCCTCACCTGGAGAAACGCCATGATCGACACCGACATTCTGAAGTCGCTGGAACCGCAGCCGCTGCTGCCGCCGCCGCCGCGCACGGTGCGCGATACCGGCCTCGAATTGCAGATGCTGGCCGAACTGGTGGCCAAGTCGCTTTGCATCACGGGCAAGAGCCACCTGCCCATCCTGACCACCCGCCTGCGGCTGTCGATCAATGTGCTGCGCGAGGTGATGGACTTCCTGGTCGCGGAACAGGTGGCCGAAGTCGCATGGCGCGGCGACACCGACATCGACGTGCAATACCAGCTCACGGGACCGGGCCGCGAGCGCGCCGCCGCCTGGCTGGAGCGCCGTCCGTACGCGGGGCCAGCTCCCGTGCCGCTGGACGACTACCGCGCCCTCGTGCGGCGCCAGGCCGATGCACTGCCTGATGTGAACGCGGACGATGTGGCCCACGTGTTTGCCGACGATTGCCTCGATCCGCGCATCCACGAACTGGCGGGCGCCGCCATGTACTCGGCGCGTTCGCTGCTGCTGTACGGCGTGCCGGGCAGCGGCAAGAGCACGCTGGCGCGCAAGCTGGGCCGCCTGCTGCAAGGCGCGGTGGCCGTGCCGTATGCGGTCAGCGTGGGACAGCAAATCGTGCAAGTCTACGACCCGGCCATTCACCTGCCGCCGCCGGCCACGCCGGGCCGCGCCGCGCCGCACCGCAGCAGCGACTTGCGCTGGGCGCTGTGCCAGCGTCCAGTGCTGCACCTGGGTGCGGAGCTGAGCGCGGACATGCTGGAGCTGCGCTACGACGCGCACAACGGCTGCTATCACGCGCCGCCTCATTTCAAGGCCAATAACGGCATGTTCATCGTGGATGACCTGGGCCGCCAGCGCGTGCCTGCCGCCGCGCTGCTCGATCGCTTCATCCAGCCGCTGGACGTGGGCATGGACCAGCTGGCGCTGCAGGGCGGCCACAAGTTCACGGTGCCGTTCCAGGCCATGCTGGTCTGCGCCACCAATTGCGAACCCACGGCGCTGCTGGACGCGGCGGCCCTGCGCCGCATCGGCTACAAGGTGCGGGTTGCTGCGCTGTCCGAGGCCAACTACCGCACGCTGTGCCGCCAGCAGTGCCGGGCGCTGGCCGTGGAAATGGATGAAGCCTCGCTGGCCTACCTGGTGAATGAACTGCACGCCGGCAGCGGTCAGCCGCTGCTGGCCAGCCTGCCGCGCGAGATCATCGGCCGCGTGGCCGACTTCGCGGGCTTCGCCGGCATGCCGCCGCGTCTTTCGGCCGCCACGCTGGACCAGGCCTGGACCAGCATCTTCGCCGGTTGCGCACCGGCGGTCGCGCGCAATGATGCGCGCGTGCTGGACGAGAGCATCGCATGAAAAACCGGCGCGCCTTCGCGATGATGGGCCTGGCCATCGTGCTTGGCCTGGCCGCCGTCGTGCTGGCATCCCGCTGGCTGCTGCGGCAGAC
>DASWYX010000264.1:0-3675 GCA_036404755.1 Pseudoduganella sp. | reverse complement strand
CCCATACCTGGCCGTCCATCAATTCGATGAACTGGGTCGTGTAGTAGCCGTCTTCCAGCGGACCGTCGGTTTCAACCACGCGTTCCAGCTGCTGCTCGGACAGCCATGACTGCCCGACAGCCTCGAAAGCCTTGCAGAACGCATCGAAGGCGTCCGCCCGCAGGCTCAGCCCCGCAGCCATCGCGTGGCCGCCGAACTTGTCGATCAGGCTCGGGGCGCGCTTGGAGACCAGGTCCAGCGCGTCGCGCAGGTGGAAGCCGGGGATGGAGCGCCCGGAACCCTTGATCATGCCGTCGCCGGCTGGCGCGAAAGTGATGGTCGGGCGGTAGAACTTTTCCTTCAGGCGCGAAGCCACGATGCCAATCACGCCCTGGTGCCAGGTTTCGTCGAAGACGCAGATGGTCGTGCTGTTCGAAGGCTGGAAGTCTTCCAGGTGCAGCATCGCCGCACTCTGCATTTCGGCTTCGATCTCGCGGCGCTGCAGATTGATGTCGTTCAGCTGCTGCGCCAGTTCCCAAGCGCGGTTCTCGTCGTCCGTGATCAGGCATTCGATGCCGAGAGACATATCCTCCAGCCGGCCAGCCGCATTCAGGCGGGGACCCAGTGCGAACCCAAGGTCAAACGGCGACGCCGTGCGCGCCTGGCGGCCGGACACACGGAACAGCGCCGCCACGCCCGGATGCATGCGCCCCGCGCGCATGCGCTTGATGCCTTGTGCGACGAGGATGCGATTGTTAGGATCGAGCTTGACCACGTCCGCCACCGTGCCGAGGGCTACCAGGTCGAGCAGGGAATCCAGCTTGGGCTGGGTCTGGGCGTCGAACACGCCGCGGCGGCGCAGTTCGGCGCGCAGGGCCAGCAGCACATAGAACACCACGCCCACGCCGGCCAAGTGCTTGGACGGGAAGCCGCAGGAGGGCTGGTTCGGATTCACGATCACGCGCGCATCGGGCAGGGAGTCGCCCGGCAGGTGGTGGTCCGTCACCACGACTTCGATGCCGCGCCGCTTCGCCTCTTCCACGCCTTCGATGCTGGCGATGCCGTTATCGACGGTGATGATGATGTCCGGCGACTTCTCGCGCGCGGTCAGCGCCACGATTTCCGGCGTAAGGCCATAGCCGTACTCGAAGCGGTTGGGGACGATGAAGTCCACATCCGCGCCCATCGCCCGGAGGCCGCGCAGTGCCGTGGCGCAGGCGGTGGCGCCGTCGCAGTCGTAGTCGGCCACGATGACCATGCGCTTGCGCGCTGCGATGGAATCGGCCAGGAACGCGGCGGCTGCGTCAATGTGCAGCAGGCCGGATGGCTGCATCAGGGCAGCGAGCTCACTGGACAAGTCTTTCGGATCGCACAGGCCGCGCGCAGCAAACAGGCGGGCCAGCACAGGGTGGATGCCGCCCTGGCGCAGCATTTCGGATTCGCGCTCAGGGCAGGGGCGGATGGCAATACGGGTCATGTCGAGAGATTTTTCAGGGTCTGCTTGCGCCAGAACTGGCGCAGCGCCATTTTGTTTGTTCGGAAGCTGGTCACGCCATCGCGGTCGGTCAGCACCAGCGTGAGGTCGCCGATACGGCCGTCGCGGACTGCCTCCAGCAGGGGAGCGAACCATTCCTGCTCCAGGTACTGCATGCCGGCCAGCCAGCCACCCCAGTCGTTCGCCAGGCCGGCAGGCAGCAGGTGGCCCAGCACGGCGGTGCGGCGTTCGCCTTGAACGGCCAGCAAACGCGCCGCGTCGCCATCGCGCAGCTCCGGCGTGCCAAGGGCGGCCGTCCACGAAGGCGCGGACGATACCAGCAGCGGGGCGGCGGGGGCGGTTGGGCCGGCGGCTTGCGCTCCGCCCCACATCAAGAAGGAATTTACCGGCGGCAGGCGGCGTTCCTCGCGCGCGACGTTGACGGGATGCTCATGCCACAGCATCTGCACCTCGTTCTGCAGCTTCTTGAAGGCCAGGGCGTTCGGGCCGGTGGGCATCCAGTCGGCCAGGTTATTGCCCATGGCCGCATCGGGCGAGGCGGTGTCAAGGCCGGCCCAGTCGTCGGCGCGCATGAACCAGGTGTTCGCGTCGCCATACAGCAGATGATTGAAATAGGGCTTCACCACTTCGAACAGCGCGCGCGAATCCGCTTCGTCCAGCTGCAGGTTGCGCGGATCGGCCATGACCAGGTGGGTGCGCGCCAGTTGCACGTGCACCGGATGGACGATGAACCAGTAGCCCTCCGTCTGCGCCATGCCAAAGCCGCTCATTACAGCGGCGGCCAGCGGCGCATCGTCGCGGCCCGGCGAGAGCCAGCTTTCGTGAGGCAGCACGCGCGCGTCGGACTCGAAACGGCGGCGTTCATGCAAATTGTTGCGTGAAAGCAATGCTGCGAGGGACGGCGCCTGCAGCGGACGGTTGATCTCCGCTGCCAGCTCCTTGGGCGGCAGGGCGAAGGGAATTACGACGGTAGTAGAAGCCATGCGGCATTGTAGTGGATAGGCGGGCCACATGAAATGCTGTTTATATGGCAAACTGCGGGCTTTCGCGTCTTTCCTGCCAACGCACTACATGGGTCTCTTAAAAAAATTGCCATTCGAATGGCTGGTCGGCCTGCGCTACACGCGCGCCGGCAAACGCAGTGGGCGCAATAGTTTTATATCGTTTATTTCAGCGACATCGATGGCAGGCATCGCGCTGGGCGTGGCGGCGCTGATCGTGGTGCTGTCCGTGTATAACGGCTTCCAGAAGGAGGTCACGGAACGCATGCTGTCCGTGCTGGGGCATGTTGAAGTCTATGACATCGGTGGCCTCGGCATGGCCGACTGGCACGCCACGGCGCGTGACGCATTCAGGAATCCCGAAGTGCGCGCAGCCGCGCCCTTCGTCGAAACCCAGGGCATGCTGGTGCATGGCGGCGACACATTGCGGCCCGCCGTCGTGCGTGGCATTCTGCCTGCCGAAGAGCCGAAGGTCTCGGACATCGCCAAGCAGATGAAGGAAGGCAGCCTGGCCACGCTGCAGCCGGGCGCGTTCAACATCATCCTCGGCATCGAACTGGCGCGCCAGCTGGAAGTCAAGGTGGGCGGCAAGGTGGCGCTGGCCCTGGCCGAGGGCTCGTCCTTCTCCAGCGTGGCGCCGACACTGCGCACATTTACCGTCAGCGGCATTTTTGAGGCGGGACATAATGAATTCGATTCCGGCCTGGCCTATGTGCACCTGGACGACGGCGAGCAACTGGTGAAACTGAGCTCTCCCTTCGGCCTGCGCCTGCGCCTGCAGGACCTCCAAAAAGCGCCGGAAGTGGCGTTCGAATTGAAGCAGACCTTGCCCGGCAAGCTGCTGGTGCGCGACTGGTCCAAGCTGAACACCACCTGGTTCGCGGCCGTGAAAACGCAAAAGACCATGATGTTCATCATCCTGACCATGATCATCGCCGTGGCGGCCTTCAACCTCGTGGCCACGCTGGTGATGACGGTAACGGACAAGCAGGCCGATATCGCCATCCTGCGTACGCTGGGCGCTTCGCCGCGCTCCGTGATGCAGATCTTCATGGTGCAGGGCGCGCTGGTGGGCGTGCTGGGCACGGCGTTTGGCGTGGCGGGCGGCGTGGCGCTGGCGATGAACGTGGACGTAATCGTGCCCGCCATCGAGCACCTGTTCGGCGTGAAGTTCCTGTCCAAGGATATCTATTTCATCAG
>DASWYX010000263.1:0-5898 GCA_036404755.1 Pseudoduganella sp. | reverse complement strand
GCCTGCTGCAGCTGGTCCACCAGCGCGCTGTAGGGGCCGAGGCCATCGACCAGGCCCGCGACGGCGGTATCGCGCGCCTGCTGCAGGCGGCCGATATGGGCCGGGTCCACATTCATCTTGCCTTCCAGGCGGTCGGCCAGGCCTTTCAGGGCCAGCTCGGCGTCGCCGCAGACGAAGTAATCGCTCTCGTAGCAGCGGCCTTCGGCGGCCGGATCGGCATCGATGCGGAACAGGGGACGCGGCAGCTTCAATTCATACTTCAGCGTTTCATTGCCGCGCAGGCGGGAGCCAACCACCACCATCGCGTCGCACTCCTGGTAGAAGTTCTCCACCGGCTTGTGCAGGTTGAAGGCGCCCAGCGAACGCGGGTCGTCTTCCGCCACCACGCCGCGGCCCTGGGTGGTGGTCACCACGCCGAAGCCCATGTCCAGCAGGCGCTTGACCTGCTGCGACGCGCCGCGTGAGCCGCCGCCCAGCCACAGCATCGGGCGCTTGGCCTGCTTCAGCTTTGCCGCCAGTTCGTCCAGCGCATGCTCGGACGGTTCGTTGCGCTGGATCGGCAGCGGCTTCAGGTCGGCCGGTTCATCGATCAGGGCAGCCTGGATGTCGATCGGGATTTCGACGCTGACTGGGCCCATCGGCGGCGTCAGCGCGATCTGGACGGCCTGCTTCACCGTGCCCAGCGCGGTCTCGGTGCTGCGGATACGGAAGGCGGCCTTGGAGACGGCCTTCAGCATCGTCAGCTGGTCCGGCGCCTCGTGGATGTAGGACAGGCTGCGGTCCAGGTAAGGCGTTTCGATCTGGCCCGTCAGGTGCAGCAGCGGCGTGCCGGCGGTCAGCGCTTCGACCATCGCGCCGGCGGCATTGCCCGCCGCGGTGCCGGTGCTGGTCAGGCAGACGCCCAGGCCGCCCGTGGTGCGGGCATAGGAGTCGGCCATATTGGCGCCGCCCGCCTCGCCGCGCGCCGGCACGAAGCGGATCTTGCCGCGTTCGCCGAAGGCGTCCAGGATGGGCATATTGTGGATAGAGATCACCCCGAAGGCAGCTTTGACGCCGCACTGTTCAAGGAATGCCGCAATTGCGGCGCCAACGGTAATTTTCTGCTTAGGCATGGCGGGAAAGTCCTCCGGAAACATCGATATGGCTGCCCGTGGTGTAGGAAGAGAGCGGCGAGGCCAGGAAAACGATGGCGCGTGCTGCTTCTTCCGGAAGGCCAAGGCGGCCGAGCTGGATCTGTTTTTTCTGCGCCAGGCGGGCGGTCCAGTCGTCCCAGCTCATGGCGTTTTCTTCGGCGGGCCGCGCTTCATAGCGGCGGCGCCACTGGCCGGATTCGACCAGTCCAATCAGGATGCCGTTGACACGAATGCCATCCGGCGCAAATTCGGTGGCCAGCGAGCGCACCAGGTTGTGCACGCCGGCGCGGGCGGCCGAGGTGGCGACCATGTGCGGCTCCGGCTGGATGGCCAGCAGGGAGTTCACGCACACGATGGCGGCCTGGCCTGGCGCACGGCGCAGCTGCGGCAGGAAGGCGCGGGTCGGGTTCAGCACGGAGAAGAACTTCAGCTGCAGTTCTTCGACCCAGGCGGCGTCGCTGGTGTCGGCAAAGGTCGACACGCGGCCCTGCCCGGCGTTGTTGACCAGGATGGAGACAGCGCCCAGTTCGCGCTCGACGGCGGCGGCAAAATCGGCCACCTGGGCGGCGTCCAGCACATCGCAGGTGCGGGCGAAGAGGCGCGCGGCCGGGTAAGCGGCGCGCAGGCGGTTCACGGCGCCGTCCAGGCGGGCGGCATCGCGGCCGCACAGCGCCACGGCGGCGCCGGCCTGCAGCAGCAGTTCCACGGTGGCGTAGCCGATGCCGGACGAACCGCCCGTCACCACTGCCACCCGTCCCGCGAGATTGGTCATGCTCATTCTGTGCTCCTTAGCGCTGGAACATGTTGACGACCTGTGCGCCCTGCTCGGGAGCGTGGTCCAGCAGGCGCGACATCTCGGCCGCGTTGGCGATCACTTCCTGCACGATGCGTTCCATCTGCGCCGGCGCGATGTGCGGGCCGGGGATGGTGGCGCCCAGCGCAGCGACCACCTTGCCGCTGCGGTCGCGCACCGGCGCCGCCACGGTGGAAATGCCGCGCTCGAAGAAGCCTTCTTCCAGCACGTAGCCGCGTTCACGGTCCTGCTGCACCATATTGAACAGGTCCAGCACGGTGGCCGGCGTGTGTTCGGTAAAGGACTGCAGGTGCTCTTCCGGATACAGTTCGCGCAGCTGCGGCAAGGTCAGGTCCTGCAGCAGCACGCGGCCCAGCACCGTGGCGTGGGCGGGCAGACGGGTGCCGACATTGACCGAGCTGACGAAAGGCGTCGGCACCACGGACTTGGCGACGTAGACGATGGAACGGCCGTCGCGCACCACCAGCGTGGTCGAATGGCCGATCACATCGCGCAGGCGCTCCAGCAGCGGGCGGCCGATCTCGGTCAGCTCCAGCGAAGCGAGGTCTTCGAAGCCCAGGCGCAGCACGGCCATGCCCAGGCGGTAATCGCGGCCGCTATCGCTGCGCTCGACAAAGCCCATGCGTTCCAGGGTGGTCAGCAGGCGGAACACGGTGGAGCGGGGCACGTCCAGGCGCTTGGCCAGTTCCGGCGCGGACAGCGTCTTTTCATGACGCGAGAATTCGCACAGCAGGCGCAGGCCGCGCTCCAGGCCCGGCACGGTGTAACGCTCGCTGTTGTCGTCTTCTGCTGCTTCCGGCTTGTTGTTCATTTGAGGTCCCCGTTTATTGTTGAAGGATGGCTGCCGCTGCGATGCCTGGCTGTTCGACGTAGCAGGCGTGGCCCGCGTTGTCGATCAGCGCGAAGGGCAGGCCGAAACGTTCGGCCACGGCGCGGCTGTCTTCCGGCGTGGTGACGCGGTCGGCGCTGCCGCACCACACCGCACCCGGCGCCGCCGGCGTGTAATTCTCGATGGCGTCGCCGCACAGCAGGTGCACGGCTTGCGTGTAGCCGGCCGCGTTCAGCTGCGCCATGTTCCAGCGTACCCAGTCGCGCTGCAGCGTATCGGCCGCATCGGACAGCAGGCGCGCCGAGCGCTGCGTGGCCAGCCCATGCACGCCCAGTTCGCCCAGCGTGGACAGGCGTTCACGCGACACTTTCTCACCCTGCTCCAGGCGCCCGGCGATGCCGTAGCCGCGGGCTGGGCTCATCAGCACCAGGCGTTCAATCAGCGCCGCGTTGCCGCTGGCGCCGGCGAAGGCGGTGGCTATCATGGCGCCCAGCGAGTGGCCCACCAGCGTGAAGCGCTTGATGCCCAGGGCATCCACCAGCTGGCGCAGGCGGGCCGCGTAGGCAGCGGCGCTGGGGCGTGCGTCCGGCAAGCGGTCGGACTTGCCGTAGCCGGGCGCGTTCCAGGCGATCACGCGGGCCTGGCGGGCCATGTCCAGCGCGCAGGGCAGCCAGGACGCCGCGCCCGATCCGATGCCGTGCAGGAGCACGACGACCGGCAGCGCTGCGTCGGCGGCCGGAGCGATTTCGCGGTAGCTGATGGCGGCGCCGTCGGCAGTGCGCACCAGCTGCTCCGGGAAATGGCGCTCCAGCAGCGACAGTGCATGCTGCAGGCCGTCCGCTTCGGCAGCGGCGTGGAATTGGGCGCTTGGGAAATTCATCTCAGCCTCGCTTGATCGACGCCAGCGGATGCTCGGGCGGATAGGTCGGGGTGATCGGCTTCTGCGCACCCAGCATCACGCACATCAGCGCATCTTCCTCGCCGATGTTGATCTCTTCGCGGTACACGCCCGGCGGGATCGACACCACGTCGCGGTCGGTCAGGATGGTTTCGTAGCGCTCGCCGTCCTTTTCCAGCACCAGTTTCAGCTTGCCGCGCATGAGGAAGAACACTTCTTCCACGTCCGTGTGCAGGTGCGACGGGCCTTCGTGGCCGGCCGGGATGATCATGGTCGAGAAGGTGAAGTGCTCGGACGGGATGGTGCTGGTATCCGACGCCACGCCGGTGCCGCCGGTGCCGATGTAGCGCATCTGGGCGCGGCGGTATTTCGGATCGTAGTCGGCCTGGAACTTCAGGGCGTCCCAGTCGTACTTGCGGGTCGAGAAGCGCGCGATGCGGGTATTCATCCACTGCTCGAAGGTCGAGCCTTCCGGCTGGTCCCAGCTGCGTTTGATCTGCTTTTGTTCGGATACGTCGGTCATTTGTGGTGCTCCTAAATAGTCAGTCCATCAATTCATTACGAAACCGCCGTTGACGGCGAGTACCTGTCCGGTGATGAAGCGCGACAGCGGGGACAGCGCGAACAGCACGGCGCCCGTCACGTCTTCCGGCACCTGCAGGCGCTGCAGCGCGCGGCCATCCTGGTAGTGCTGGTAGCGCTGGGCCGGCACGTATTCGGTCGCCTCGACCCTGGTCAGGCCCGGCGCAATCGCGTTCACGGTGATGTTGTTGGCGCCTTCCTCGCGGGCCAGCGAGCGGGTCATGCCGATCACGGCGCCCTTGCTGGCGACATAGGCCAGCAGGTTGGGCGCGCCCCACAGAGGCGTGTCGGAGGCCAGGTTGACAATGGCGCCGCTGCCTGAAGCGCGCAGCGCCGGCAGGCAGGCATTGGTCATCAGCCAGGTGCCGCGCACGTTCACGGCCATCACCTTGTCCCACATGCCGATTTCCAGCTGCTGCGAGGAGCGGCCGCCCGAGTTGGTGATGGCGGCGTTGTTGACCAGGCCATCGAGGCCGCCCAGCTTGGCCACGGCAGCGGCGGCGCAGGCGTCGATCGAGGCCGGATCGGCCATGTCCAGCGGGAAGCCGCACACGTGCAGGCCGCGTGCCTGCAGCGCCGCGACGCTTTCTTCCAGCACATCCTGCAGGATGTCGGCCATGGCGACGCTGGCGCCGGCTTCGGCGATGGCGGTGGCGAAGGCCAGGCCCAGGCCGCGCGCCGAACCGGTGACGAGGACGCGGCGGCCGGCCAGCAGTTGAGAAGTATTGGTCATTGCGCTCTCCTTACTTGGTGCTGGTGGCTGCCTTGGGCAGGTAGTGCAGCACGCGGCGCTCGGCCCAGACCACGGCGGCGTAGGTCACGATGCCGGTCAGCGTCAGGGCGCAGATGGCGACGAAGACGGCGGCCGTATTGCCCTGGCCTTCGCCATCGACCAGCAGGAAGCCCAGGCCCTGGTTGCCGCCCACCAGTTCGCCCACCGTCACGCCGATCACGGCCAGGGTGGAGGCGATGCGCAGGCCGGAGAACAGGGCCGGCATGGCGGAGCGGAATTCGACCAGGTGGAAGATCTGCCAGCGGCTGGCGTTCAGGGTGCGCACCAGGTTGACCATGTCCGGGTCCACGGTGCGAATCGCGGACAGCACATTGATCATCACCGGGAAGAACACGATCAGCACGGCCACCAGGATCTTCGGATACACGGTATAGCCCAGCCACATCACGAACAGCGGTGCGAAGGCCACTTTCGGTGCGATCTGCAGCGCCAGGATGTAGGGCGACAGCATCGCTTCGGCGCGCGGCGACAGGCCCAGTGCCACGCCCACGCCAAGACCGAGCAGGGAACCCAGCGTGAAGCCGGCCACCACTTCCATCGCGGTCACGCCGAAGTGGTGCAGCAGGTCGCTGTTGTGCCACATGGCGACGGATTCCTGCAGCACGCGCGAGAAGCGCGGCAGGATGAATTCGGGCATGCCCAGCCAGGACGGGCCCCATTCCCAGGCTGCCAGGAACAGCGCCAGCACCACCAGGCTGCCGGCCACGGTGCGGGCCGAGTCGTTCAGCAGAGGGCGGGACTTGGCGGCGTTCATGGCCGAAGTTGAAACGGTAGTCGTTGCGGTATTCATTTAGCGGCGGTGCCTACAAACTGGTTGGTGAACAGGTCGTTGACGGCGGCAGCCTTGCT
>DASWYX010000262.1:0-6622 GCA_036404755.1 Pseudoduganella sp. | reverse complement strand
CTGCAGCCGCGGCCGCCGTGGCCGAAACGCGCGCAGCCCCTGCGCCGGCCGCCGAGCGCCCGACCAGCGCTCCGGCCAAGGAAGAATCCATCCGTATCGACGCCGTCAAGCTGGACGCGCTGCTGGAAGTGGCCGGCGAGTCCGTGCAGGCCGCCAACCAGGCTGCAGTGCTGCTGGAGCGCCTGCAACAGTTCAAGTTCGAAGGCCAGGCCGCCACGCTGATGTCGGCGCTGACCGAAACGCTGGAACGCGCCTCGCGCTACTCCACCGAACTGCAGCGCGCCACGCTGGCAACCCGCATGCAGCCGGAGGGCCGCCTGTTCCAGAAATTCCCGCGCCTGGTGCGCGAGCTGGCGAAAGACCTCGGCAAGGAAGTCGAGCTGACCATCGAGGGCGCGGAAACGGAAGTGGACCGCGTGGTGGTGGACAGCCTGTACGACCCGCTAGTGCACATGCTGCGCAACGCGCTGGACCACGGCGTGGAAGCGCCGGATGCGCGCGTGGCCGTGGGCAAGCCGGCCAAGGCCTATATCTCGCTGAAGGCGTGGCAGGAAGCCAACTCCGTCATGATCGTGCTGCAGGACGACGGCAAGGGCATGGACCCGGTCGCGCTGCGCAAGAAGGCGGCGGAGAAGGGTCTGATTTCGCCGAGCGCCAGCCTGACCGACGACGAGTCCTACCAGCTGGTCTTCCTGCCGGGCTTCTCGACCAAGGAAGTGGCGTCCTCCGTGTCCGGCCGCGGTGTCGGCATGGACGTGGTGAAGACCGCCGTGGAGAAAAACCGCGGTGCGATCCACATCGAATCGGCGCTGGGCAAAGGCACCAAATTTGCCATTCGCCTCCCGATCGAGCTGTCCATCGTCCCGACCATGCTAGTATCTACCTCTGGCGCGCTGCTGGCGCTGCCAATGGCCGTGGTACAGCGCGTGGTGGAACTGCCGGAAACCTTCATGGAAGTGGGCGGCGCGCCGGTGCTGAAAGACCAGGGCCGTCCGCTGCCGGTGCGTTCGCTGGCTGGTGCGCTGGGCTACGAGCTGTGCTCGGAGCGCGTGGGCATCGTCATCAATGCGCCGCAGCCTTATATTCTATCGGTGGAAGCCGTTGACGGCACCGCCGACCTGGTCATTAAACCGATGACCGCACTGTCCGTGGAGGGCATTACCGGCACCGCACGTTCGGCCGAAGGCGAACTAGTGCTAGTGATCGGCCTATCCTTCCTGATGGATGGTTGCAGGAGCAGTGTACGCATGGCGGCATAAAACACCGCGCAAGGAATACATCGAAGCCTGCAGCCCTTACAAAAGGGTCGCAGGCTTTTTACATTTTTAGCCGTTCAGGCACGCGCTCACAAGGCGGAAACCGGGCTTGGTTTTGCAATGCACAAAATATGGCATAATCAAATAGGATCACCTAATCAGGCAGCAGCATGAAAACGCTTTACGACAAACTCTGGGAATCCCACGTCGTGCGGACCGAGGAAGACGGCACCGCGCTTCTCTATATTGACCGCCACCTGGTGCACGAAGTAACCAGTCCGCAAGCCTTCGACGGCCTGCGCGACGCCGGCCGCCAGCCATGGCGCATTTCCGCCAACCTGGCCGTGGCCGACCACAATGTGCCGACCACCGACCGCTCGCATGGCATCGAAGACCCGGTCTCGCGCCTGCAGGTCGAGACGCTGGACAAGAACACCAAGTCCTACGGCCTGACCTACTTCAGCATGAGCGACAAGCGCCAGGGCATCGTGCACGTGATCGGTCCGGAGCAGGGCGCGACCCTGCCGGGCATGACCGTCGTCTGCGGCGACTCGCACACCTCGACCCACGGCGCCTTCGGCGCGCTGGCGCACGGCATCGGCACCTCCGAAGTGGAGCACGTGCTGGCCACGCAAACCCTGCTGGCGAAGAAATCCAAGTCCATGCTGGTGCAGGTGGACGGCGCCCTGCCGGCCGGCGTGACCGCCAAGGACATCGTGCTGGCAGTGATCGGCAGGATCGGCACCGCCGGCGGCACCGGCTATGCCATCGAATTCGGCGGCTCCACCATCCGCTCGCTGTCGATGGAAGGCCGCATGACCGTCTGTAATATGGCCATCGAAGCGGGCGCGCGCGCCGGCATGGTGGCGGTCGACGATACGACCATCAATTACGTCAGGGGCCGCCCCTACTCGCCGGTTGGCCCGCAGTGGGAGCAGGCCGTGGCCTACTGGCGCACCCTGCATTCGGACCCGGGCGCCAAGTTCGACATGGTGGTGACGCTGAACGCAGCCGACATCCGTCCGCAAGTGACCTGGGGCACTTCGCCCGAGCAGGTCACGTCGATCGACGGCCGCGTACCCGATCCGGAAAAGGAAAAGGACCCGGTCAAGCGCGACGCGATGGAGAAAGCCCTGGTCTACATGGGCCTGAACCCTAACACGCCCATGGAAGACATCCGCATCGACAAGGTGTTCATCGGTTCCTGCACCAACTCGCGCATCGAGGACCTGCGCGCGGCGGCCGCCGTCGTGCGCGGCAAGCAGCGCGCCTCGAATGTGAAGCTGGCGCTGGTGGTGCCGGGCTCCGGCCTCGTGAAAGAGCAGGCCGAGCGCGAAGGGCTGGACGCGGTCTTCAAGGCCGCCGGCTTCGAATGGCGCGAGCCTGGCTGCTCGATGTGCCTGGCCATGAACGCCGACCGCCTGGAACCGGGCGAGCGCTGCGCCTCCACCTCCAACCGTAATTTCGAAGGCCGTCAGGGCCAGGGCGGCCGCACCCATCTGGTGTCCCCCGCCATGGCAGCGGCAGCCGGTATCGCCGGCCATTTCGTCGACGTGCGCTCCATGCGCTAATAATAAAACTAGGGAATGTCCAAAATGAAAACCATCTCCGCTCTGATCCTTGTCACCCTGGCCCTGACTGGCTGCAACACCATTTCCGGCATCGGACGCGACGTCCAGAAGGCCGGGCAAGTCGTCACGAGCGCGGGTGGGCATTAAGAACGCCCGGGCAGCGCGCTCCGCGGCGCGCACCGGGCACTGAGAAAAGATCATGGAAAAATTTACCGTCTATGAAGGTTTGGTAGCACCGCTGGATCGCGCCAACGTCGATACCGACGCCATCATTCCAAAGCAGTTTCTGAAGTCCATCCACCGCACCGGCTTTGGCCCCAATCTGTTCGACGAGTGGCGCTACCTGGACCACGGCGAACCGGGCAAGGACAACAGCAAGCGTCCCCTGAATCCGGACTTCGTGCTGAACCAGCCGCGCTACCAGGGCGCCTCGATTCTCCTGACCCGCAAGAATTTCGGCTGCGGCTCCTCGCGCGAACATGCGCCGTGGGCGCTCGACCAGTACGGCTTCCGCGCCATCCTGGCCCCCAGCTTTGCTGATATCTTTTACAATAACTGCTTCAAGAACGGCATTCTCCCTGTCGTGCTGACCGAAGCACAGATCGATCATCTGTTCAATGAAGTCAAGGCTTTCCCCGGTTACCGCCTGGTGGTCGACCTTGAGAACCAGCGGGTTACCACCAGCAACGGCAGCGTCTCCTACCCCTTCGAGGTCGATGCCTTCCGCAAGTATTGCCTGATGAATGGACTCGACGATATCGGCCTGACCCTGCGTCACGCCGACGCTATCCGCGCCTACGAAGAGCGTCATCTGGCAACCCAGCCCTGGCTGGCAAACGTCATTTAACCTCGATAGAAGAACATGAAAATCGCAATCCTGCCGGGCGATGGCATCGGCCCGGAAATCGTCAGCCAGGCCGTCAAGGTCCTGAACGCGCTGGACGAGAAATTTGAAATGGAAACCGCGCCGGTGGGCGGCGCCGGCTATGAAGCCAGCGGCCACCCGCTGCCGGAAGCCACGCTGAAGCTGGCCAAGGAAGCCGACGCCGTGCTGTTCGGCGCGGTCGGCGACTGGAAGTACGACTCGCTGGACCGTCCGCTGCGCCCGGAGCAGGCCATTCTCGGCCTGCGCAAGAATCTCGGCCTGTTCGGCAACCTGCGCCCGGCCATCCTGTATCCGGAACTGGCGGGCGCCTCGACGCTGAAGCCGGAAGTGGTGTCGGGCCTGGACATCCTGATCGTGCGCGAACTGACCGGCGACATTTACTTCGGCCAGCCGCGCGGCGTGCGCGAATGCCCGGATGGTCCCTTCAAGGGCCAGCGCGAAGGCTTCGACACCATGCGTTATGCGGAAGGCGAAATCCGCCGCATCGCCCACGTGGCGTTCCAGGCGGCGCAAAAGCGCGGCAAGCGCCTGACTTCCGTCGACAAGGCCAATGTGCTGGAAACCTTCCAATTCTGGAAGGACATCGTCACCGACGTGCACAAGGAATATCCCGATGTGGCGCTGGACCACATGTACGTGGACAACGCCGCCATGCAGCTGGTGCGCGCGCCGAAGAAGTTCGATGTGATCGTCACCGGCAATATGTTCGGCGACATCCTGTCCGACGCGGCCGCCATGCTGACCGGCTCGATCGGCATGCTGCCATCGGCTTCGCTGGACGCCAACAACAAGGGCCTGTACGAACCGTCGCACGGCTCGGCTCCCGATATCGCGGGCAAGGGCGTTGCCAACCCGCTGGCCACGATCCTGTCGGCCGCCATGATGCTGCGCTATTCGCTGAACCGCGCGCAACAGGCCGACCGCATCGAGAACGCCGTCAAGAAGGTGCTGGCGCAGGGCCTGCGCACGCCGGATATTTATGAGGACGGCACGACCAGGGTCGGTACGGAGCAGATGGGCGACGCTGTGGTGGCGGCGCTCTGAAACCTGAAACCTGGGTCAGACCCTCTGGTCCGACCCGGTTTTGGGTTCAAGAATGAATTCACATCTAAGGAAAGCAAAATGAAACTCGTAGGTCTGGTTGGTTGGCGCGGCATGGTCGGTTCGGTCCTGATGCAGCGCATGCAGGAAGAGGGCGATTTCGCCCATATCGAGCCGGTTTTCTTCACCACGTCGAACACCGGCGGCGCAGCTCCGGCCATGGCGAAGAACGAAACCACGCTGAAGGACGCCACCAACATCGACGAACTGAAACGCTGCGAGATCATCATCTCCTGCCAGGGCGGCGACTACACCTCGGCCGTGTTCCCGAAGCTGCGCGCAGCGGGCTGGAACGGCTACTGGATCGACGCCGCGTCGACCCTGCGCATGGAAAAGGATGCCGTGATCGTGCTCGATCCGGTCAACCTGAACGTGATCAAGGATGCGATGACCAAGGGCGTGAAGAACTTCGTCGGCGGTAACTGCACCGTGTCCTGCATGCTGATGGGCCTGGGCGGCCTGTTCAAGCAGGACCTGGTGGAGTGGATGACGTCCATGACCTACCAGGCGGCATCCGGCGGCGGCGCGCAGCACATGCGCGAGCTGCTGACCCAGTTCGGCACCATCAACAGCTCCGTGAAGGCGCTGCTGGACAACCCGGCGTCGGCCATCCTGGAAATCGACCGCCAGGTGCTGGCAACCCAGCACGGCCTGTCCGCCGAGGAAACGAAGCAGTTCGGCGTGCCGCTGGCGGGCAACCTGATCCCGTGGATCGACAAGGACCTGGGCAACGGCCAGTCGAAGGAAGAGTGGAAGGGTGGCGCCGAGACCAACAAGATCCTGGGCCGCGGCGCCGATTTCGGCAGCTCCGCCATCCCGGTCGATGGCCTGTGCGTGCGTATCGGTGCGATGCGCTGCCACAGCCAGGCGCTGACCATCAAGCTGAAGAAGGATGTGCCGCTGGACGAAATCAACGACATCATCGCCAACGACAACCAGTGGGTGAAGTTCGTGCCGAATACCCGCGAAGCGTCGATGAAGGACCTGACCCCGGCCGCCGTCACCGGCAGCCTGACCATTCCGGTCGGCCGCGTGCGCAAAATGTCGATGGGCGGCGAATATCTGTCCGCATTTACCGTCGGCGACCAGCTGCTGTGGGGCGCTGCCGAACCACTGCGCCGCATGCTGCGTATCGTCCTCGATAAATAATAAGGCGATAACAGCTGGTGATTAATAAATAAGATAAGTAATATTTTCTAAAGGCCGGATTTCAAAGGGAAATCTGGCCTTTTTCTTTGAATCAAAGTTTATTTTCGGCATAGAGGAAACAGAATAGGCTTTCATAGAGGGAGAACGCTTGCATGCCTGAGAGCATGATGTTATGTTGGGCACCTCTGGGAAAGTGACTATTTTCCACTGTTAAACAATATTCGTCGCCCAACTATGCCAGTTCAAAAGACTTCCAAGGTCGCTTCATTCGCGTTGAAAACCCTGACCAGCGCTGTTCTCAGCAGCGTGGTCTTAATGACACCCACGGCATATGCCGCCGGACTTGGCAAGCTTACTGTGCTGTCGTCACTGGGCCAGCCGCTGCGGGCGGAAATCGAACTGACGTCGGTGACGGCTGAAGAAGCGTCGGAACTGGTGGCGAAACTGGCCACGCCGGACGCCTTCCGCGCAGCCAATATCGATTTCAACCCGACCCTGATGGGACTGCGCTTCGAAGTGGAAGCGCGCGGCGCCCGCCAGTTCATCCGCGTTTCCTCGTCGCAGCCGATCAACGAGCCCTTCGTCGACATGCTGCTGGAGCTGACCTGGACCAACGGCCGCCTGGTGCGCGAATACACCTTCCTGCTCGACCCGGCCGA